>JAKAQQ010000008.1 GCA_021819635.1 Pseudomonadota bacterium | reverse complement strand
GATTCGACAGGGGTCTTGGCTTCCGTGGTCGTGGTGAGAGGATTTGAACCTCCGGCCCCTACGTCCCGAACGTAGTGCTCTACCAGGCTGAGCTACACCCCGAAGGCGCGCCATCTTAACACGGGCCCCGCCCCGCCGCCCGGGCGGGGCCTTGCGTCAGTAGTTGCGCGCGCAGGCGAAGCGGGCGAGACGGTCGAGGGCCGTCCGCGCCTCGGAAGGGGGGAGCGCGGCGAGGCAGTCGAGCGCCCGGTCGCGCTCGAGGCGGGCGAGGCGCAACGTGTCCTCGAAGGCGTGGACACGGTCAAGGACCGCGGTCACTTCCGGAAGGCGGCTCCCGTCGGCGCGACGCAGGGTCTCGGCCAGCCGCTCGCGCTCCTCGCCTTCGACCCGGGCCAGCGCGTAAATCAGGGGGAGCGTGGGCTTCCCCTCGGCCAGATCGGCCCCCGGCGTCTTGCCGACGCGTTCCGACTCCGGGCGGTAGTCCAGAACGTCGTCCACGAGCTGGAAGGTCCGACCGAGGTGGAGCCCGTAGCGGTGGAGAGGATCTTCGCAATCCTCGCGTCCCGCCGCCAACGCCCCGAGGCGTGCGCTGGCGGCAAAGAGAACGGCGGTCTTGCGCTCGATGGCCTCGAAGTAGGCCCGCTCGTCGACCCCCGGGTTGCGGCAGTGAAGCAGCTGGAGAATCTCGCCCACGGCGATGGCGTTGGTCGTCTCCGAGAGAATCTCCATGACCCGCGGATGCCCGTAGGCGGTCATCATCTGGAAGGCACGGGAATAAAGGAAGTCCCCGACCAGGATGGCGGCCTCGTTGCCCCAGAGACGGTGGGCGGCGGGCCGCCCCCGGCGTTCCGCCGCCTCGTCGATGACGTCGTCGTGAAGAAGCGTGGCGGTGTGAATGAACTCGACGACCGCGGCGAGGAGTTCGGGCTCGCGGGGCTCCGTCCCGGCGGCCGCGGCGCGGGCGGCGAGAAGGAGGAGGAGCGGGCGCATGCGCTTGCCCCGCCCCCCGAGGATGTGGCCGGCCAGCCGGTCGATGAGCGTGACGTCGACGGCGAGCCAGCGGCCGATCAGTTCCTCGACCTGTTCGAGGCCGTCGCGGACGGAACCGGCGATGTCCTCGAGTTCCGGGGCGGCCGGCGGGGGGCGAACGTCCGCCCCGGGGGCGGGGCGGATCACGGACACGTGCGGGATTCCGGTGGGGCAACGGCAGACGCAGACCGAGGGCGGGGTCGGTGCACGCGCGTACGGCTCCACGGAAGGGGACGCGTCAGTATAGTGCAGGCCCCACCCAACCCGTGCGTGCCCGGCGCGGCAGGAAACGGTCGCGCACGCTCCGACGTTGACGCCCCACGCGTGGGTCCTGTATAATTTCGGGACAATCCAGATTTGACCCGAGACCCGAGGCCCCGCCGCCATGTACGCCGTCGTCCGCACCGGAGGAAAACAGTACCGCGTCCAGCAGGGCGATGTCCTGCGCGTCGAGAAAATCGAGGCCGACGAGGGCAGCGCCTTCACCCTCGAGGAAGTGCTCATGCTCGGGACCGACAGCGGGGAACTCCTCGTCGGTCGTCCTCTCGTCGAGGGCGCCACGGTCCGTGTCCAGGTCCGCCGGCACGGCAAGGGCGAAAAAGTCACGATCATCAAGCTCCGCCGCCGCAAGCACTACCGCCGTCGGCGCGGACACCGCCAGCCGTTCACCGAGATCGTCGTCGACGCAATCGTGGCGAACACCTGAGGAGCAGCCACCATGGCCCATAAAAAAGCCGGGGGATCGAGCCGCAACGGCCGCGATTCCGTTTCCAAACGCCTCGGTCTCAAGCATTTCGGCAGCGAGACCGTGCACGCGGGCAACATCATCGTCCGCCAGCGCGGCACCCGTTTCCACCCCGGGGACAACGTGGGGGTCGGGCGCGACTACACACTCTTCGCTCTGCGCGACGGGGTCGTGAACTTCCAGCGCAAGGGCCGCGAGGGGCGGACCTACGTGCACGTCCGCGTTCCCGACGCCGCGGCCGAGGGCTGAGCCCGTCGCGCCCGGACCCCGGGCGCCCTCTCCCACCGACACGGAATCCGTCGTGCCCCTCTCCGACGGGCACGAGCGCGCCGCGGCATGAAATTCGTTGACGAAGCCCTCATCACCGTCCAGGCCGGACACGGCGGCAACGGCGTCGTGAGTTTCCGACGCGAGAAGTTCGTGCCGCGCGGCGGGCCCGACGGCGGCGACGGGGGGCGCGGCGGGAGCATCTACCTCGTCGGCGAGGGGGGACTCGGCACCCTCGTCGACTTCCGCACGCGGACCCTCTTCCGGGCGTCGCACGGTCGCCCGGGCTCGGGCGCCAACCGCACGGGGGCGAGCGGGGAGGATCTCGAGATCCGCGTCCCTCCCGGCACCCTGGTCCACGACCTCAAGGCGGGCCTCCTGCTCGGGGAGATCGTGACCCACGGGGAACGTCTCCTTGTGGCCCGCGGTGGGGACGGTGGGTTCGGCAACACCCACTACAAGTCTTCGGTCGACCGCGCCCCGCGGCGCTCGACCCCGGGCCACCCCGGGGAGGAGCGCCGGCTCCGGCTTGAACTGCGGCTCCTCGCCGACGTCGGGCTCCTGGGCTTTCCGAACGCCGGCAAGTCGTCGCTCCTCGCGCGTCTCTCGCACGCGCATCCGAAAATCGCCGACTACCCCTTCACCACCCTCACGCCCCAGCTTGGGGTCGCCGACGACGGCGAACGCCGCTGGGTTGCCGCCGACGTCCCGGGTCTTGTCCGCGGGGCCGCGGAAGGCGCCGGTCTCGGACTGCGGTTCCTCAACCACCTGCGCCGGACGCGGCTCCTCCTCCACGTCGTCGACGTGAGCCTGCCCGACGAGGACGAAATCCTCGATCGGGTCCGGGCGATCGTCTCGGAACTCGAAGCCTTCGACCCCCGACTGGCGGCCAAGCCTCGCTGGTTCATCGCCAACAAGATCGATCTTCTCACGCCCGAAGAAGCCCGCGAACGTTGCGCCCGCCTCGCCGCCGCCTGCGCCGACCATCCCCGGCTTTTCGCCGTCTCGGCCCGCGAGGGAAACGGCATCGCGGAGCTCGTGGGCGCCGTGAGCGATGGCCTTGCGCATCTCCCCGGACGACCGTCGCCCGAGCCCCCCCCGGCGGACTGAGCGTCACGTCCCTGTCGCAGTGGCGTGGTGCAATGGCGGGCGTGGATCGCCCGACCGCCCCCCTCCCCTCCCCCCGCGCGCGGCCGGGCCTGGCCGTCCGCGCCGCGTGGATCTCCGACGTCCATCTCGGCACCCGCGACGCGCGGGCGGCGGCGCTTCTCGACATGCTCGAGACGCTCCGCGCCGGGACGCTCTACCTCGTCGGGGACATCGTCGACGGGTGGCAGCTCCGCAAGGGATGGTACTGGCCCGCCAGCCACGACCGCGTGGTCCAGCATCTCCTCCGTCGGGCCCGCCACGGGACCCACGTCGTCTTCGTTCCCGGGAACCACGACGAATTTCTCCGTCCCTACGCCGGATTTGCGTTCGGAGCAATCGAGATCCGCCGCGACGCCGTGCACACGACCGCCGCGGGCGCGCGCCTGTGGGTCACCCACGGCGACGCCTTCGACGCCGTCCTCCTTCACGCCGCCTGGCTCGCCCATCTGGGCGACGCCCTCTACATGTTCTCCCTTCGCCTCAACCGCTGGCTCAACCGTCTGCGTGCGCTTACGGGGCGTCCGTACTGGTCGCTCTCGCAATACCTCAAGGGCCGGGTCAAGAACGCGGTCAGCCACATCTCACGGTTCGAGACCCTGCTGGCCGAGGAAGCGCGCCGCCACGGCTGCGCCGGCGTCGTCTGCGGCCACATCCACCGCGCGGAACTCCGCCCCTGCGACGACGGGGCGGGGACGGTCTACGCCAACTGCGGGGACTGGGTGGAAAGCCAGACGTTCCTCGCCGAAGACGAGGACGGAAGGCTTCTTCTTCTCGAATGGACCGCGGAAGGAGCGCGGGAGCTCCGCCGCCACGAGCCCCGGGCGTCGGGGGCCGCGCTCCGCCCCCCGACGCCGGATCTCGTCCATGCCCCGGAGGCCGCGGGCGCCCGCTAGGAGCCCGGACGACGGGAGAAGGGAAACAACCTCAGGGATCCCCGGGCACTCGGCCGGGGATCCCGAAGCCGGTCTCAGCCCGACAGGGCGGGCCGGGATCCGCCGGCGAGGGCCTTGAGACGGGCGTTGAGACGGCTCTTGTAGCGGGCGGCCGTGTTGCGGTGGATCAGATTCTTGCGCGCCGAGCGGTCGAGGAGCGAGGAGGCGTCACGGTAGGCCGTACGGGCCTTCTCGAGATCCCCGCTGGCGAGAGCCGTGCGCACGCCCTTGAGGGTCGTGCGAAGTTCGGAGCGCTGCGCCTGGTTGCGAACGCGGCGCTTCTCGCCCTGTCGGGCACGCTTCTTGGCGGATGCGGTGTTGGCCACGGAGCAAAGTCTCCAGGAAGTCACGAAGCAAGACGCCCATTATAGGGCGTCGGCGAGGTCAGGATGCGCCCGCCGACGTTGGGCCAAGCGGTGCCGTCCCCGACCCGCATCACGTCTCCACGCCCCGGGAACCTCCGGCGTCGTGGGCGCCCGGGCACGGGCCTTCCGCCGCTCAAGGCCGGACGTTGCCCGACTGCATCGCGGAACCTAGCGCCGCAACGAGCCCATCCGTTGCGGGTTCCCTCCGCGAGCCGCCCACGAACCGCGCGTCTTGGCTCGAAACCCACCCGCTTGGACGGGTGGAGAGGATCCCCCACGACACGCCGAGGAAACGGGGGACCGGGGACCCGGACCGCCCCCTCCGCCCGGCCCGGCAGGACGGCGCCGGTCACTTACAATGCGGCATTGGCGAGTCCTCCCGCACCCGATGACCTCCGCAACGCGCTCCGCCCCCCGACTCGTCCGCACGACCCTCCTCATCGGCAGTTTCACCTTCCTTTCGCGGATCCTGGGATTCGTCCGCGACATACTCTTCGCGCGCTATTTCGGGGCGGGTCCGGCCATGGACGCCTTCCTCGTCGCCTTCAAGATCCCGAATTTTTTCCGCCGCCTCTTCGCCGAGGGGGCCTTCTCCCAAGCCTTCGTCCCGGTCCTCGGGGACCTTCACCACCGCGACGGACACCCCGCCGCCCGGGACCTCGTTGCCCACGCCAGCGGCACCCTCGGGCTCGTCCTCCTCGTCGTCACCGCCGTCGGGATCTTCACCGCCCCCTGGGTGATCGACGTCTTCGCCCCCGGTTTCCTCGCGCACCCCGCCACCCACGCGCTCGCCGCCGGGATGCTGCGTTGGACCTTCCCCTACCTCTTCTTCATCGCGCTCGTCGCCCTGAGCGCCGGGAGCCTCAACGTCTACGGGCATTACGCCGCGCCGGCCGCCACCCCGATCCTGCTCAATCTCACGCTCATCGCCGCCACCCTCTGGCTGACCGGGGTGGTCCGCGTCCCGATCACGGCCCTCGCGGTGGGGGTGCTCGCCGCGGGGGCCCTCCAGCTCGCGTTCCAGATCCCCTTTCTCGCCCGTCGGGGGCTCCTCGTGCGCCCGCGGGTCGGGTTCAGGCACCCCGCCGTGCGCCGCATCCTCGCGCTCATGCTGCCCTCGCTCTTCGGCGCCTCGGTCATGCAGGTGAACCTCCTCGTCGACACGGCCGTCGCCACCTTCCTCGCCCCGGGCAGCGTAAGCTGGCTCTACTACGCCGACCGCCTCATGGAGTTCCCGCTCGGCGTCTTCGCCGTCGCCCTGGGTTCGGTCGTCCTCCCGCGGCTCACCCGCGCGCACAGCCGCCGCGAGGGCGACGATTTCTCGCGCACCCTGGACAACGCGCTGCGCCTCATCCTGCTCGTCGTCCTCCCGGCGGCGGTGGGCCTCGCCGTGCTTGCCGGCCCGCTTCTCGTCACGCTCTTCACCCGCGGCGCCTTCAACGCCTTCGACGCCCGGATGGCGGCCTGGGCCCTCGTCGCCTACGCGCTGGGGCTCCTTGGCTTCACCTCGATCAAGGTGCTCGCCCCGGGCTACTACGCCCGTCAGGACACGCGCACACCGGTCAAGATCGGGATTCTGGCGGTCGGCGCCAACCTCCTTCTCATGGGGATCCTCGTCCCGCTCTGGCTCGCCCTGCGCTGGCCCGCCCCCCACGCCGCCCTCGCCCTCGCGACGTCGCTCGCCGCCCTCCTGAACGCCGCGCTCCTCGCGCGCGGCCTCCGCCGCCGCCGCCACTGGCGCCCGGCGCCGGGCTGGACCCCCCTTCTCCTCCGGGTCGTCGCCGCGAGCGCCCTCATGGCCACGGTCCTCCTTGCGCTCGCCCCCCCCTTCGCGGCGTGGCTCCGGGCGGATCTCTGGATCCGTGCGGGCACCCTCCTCGGCCTCATTCTCGGGGGCGTCGCGGTCTACGTTCTTGGGCTCCTCGCCGCGGGCCTGCGTCCGCACCACGTCCGCGATCTCCTCGAGCGCGGGGCGCCGCGCCCCGAAACGGGGACCGCATGATCGTCCGGCACAGCCTCCCGGCGCGGGGGGGGCGCCCCCTGGCCCTCGCCGTCGGATCCTTCGACGGCGTGCACCGCGGCCACGCGGCCCTCCTCCGTGCCCTGGCCACCGCGGCACGGAACGCGGGTCTCGAGCCGGCCGTCCTCACCTTCGAACCCCTCCCGCGCGAACACTTCCGGCCCGACGAGCCGCCGGCCCGGCTCACGCGCCTCGGCGAGAAGCTCCCGCGCCTCGCCGCCCTCGAGGTCGCACGCACGGTCGTCCTGCACTTCGACCACCGTCTTGCGGCCCTCACGGCCGAGGACTTCATCGACCGGATCCTGGTCGCGGGGCTCGGCGCACGCCTCGTCGCCGTGGGCGAGGACTTCCGCTTCGGCCGCGACCGCCGGGGCGATCTGGCCCTTCTCCGGAACCGGGGCGCGGCCCACGGGCTCGACCTCCTGCCCGTCCCGGCCGTCGTCGCCGAAGGCGGACGCATCAGCAGCAGCCGGATCCGCGCCCATCTCGCCGCGGGCGAGCTCGAGACGGCCGCCCGCCTCCTCGGCCGGCCCTACACGCTCTCGGGGCGGGTGACCCCCGGCCTCGGGCTCGCGCGCCGTCTTGGCTGGCCCACGGCGAACCTGGCCCCGGGCCGCCGGCGTCTTCCGCTCCGCGGCGTCTTTGCCGTCCGCGTTTCGGGTCTCGGGCCGAATCCGTACAATGGTGTCGCCAGTCTCGGCGTCCGCCCCGGGTTCGGGGACGGCCGCGAGCTCATCGAAGTCCACCTGTTCGACTACGGTGGCGGCCCGTTCTACGGCCGGCGGCTCGAGGTGAGCTTCGTCGCCCGCCTCCGCGATGAGTGGACGTTCGACACCGTCGACGCCCTCGCGCGGCAAATCGCCCGCGACGTCGAGAAAGCCCGGCGGCTCCTCGCCGCGGCCCCATCCGCTCCTGATGGAGGACCCCCCCCCGGTGGGTGACTACCGCGAAACCCTCAACATGCCCGCGACGGCCTTCCCCATGAAGGCCGATCTTCCGCGGCGCGAACCGGAACTCCTCGCCCGCTGGGAACGGGAGGATCTCTACGCCGCCCTGCGCCGCCACGCCCGCGGCCGTCCGCCCTACGTGCTCCTCGACGGCCCACCCTACGCCAACGGCGACATCCATATCGGGCACGCGGTCAACAAGATCCTCAAGGACATCGTCGTCCGCTCGCGCGTGCTCGAGGGTCACGACCCGGTGTACGTCCCCGGCTGGGACTGCCACGGGCTCCCCATCGAACTCGTCGTCGAAAAGGATCTCGGCCGACGCGCCACGGACGACCCGGCCCGCTTCCGCGAGGCCTGCCGGACCTACGCGCTCGGCCAGGTCGAGCGCCAGAAACGGGACTTCGTCCGCCTCGGGATCCTCGGCGACTGGGCGCACCCGTACCTCACGACCGACCCCGGGGTGGTCGCCGGGGAACTCCGGCTCCTCGCCCGCCTCCTCGAAGCCGGTCGCCTCGGGCGGGGAACGAAACCCGTGCACTGGTGCGCGCGCTGCCGCTCGGCCCTCGCCGAGGCCGAGGTCGAATACCGCCCCCACGTCTCGACCGCGGTCGACGTGGCCTTCCGGGTCGTCGAGCCCGCGGATCTCGCCCGCCGGCTTGGCCTCGACCCGGCGGCGGTGTCCGGGGCGGCGGCCGTCGCCTGGACGACGACCCCGTGGACACTTCCCGCGAACGAAGCCCTCGCGGTCCACCCCGAGACGACCTACGCCCTTCTCCGGCACCGGACGGAGAAGGGCGGCGAACGTCTCCTCCTCCTCGCCTCGGATCTCCTCGACGCCTGCCTCACCCGCTACGGCGGCGCGGGCGTTGCGATCCTCGGAAGCGTCGAGGGTTCGGAACTCGAGGGTCTCCGCCTCGCGCACCCTTGGCTCGACAAGACGGTGCCCGTCATCCTGGGCCCGCACGTCACCCTTGATCTCGGCACGGGGCTCGTCCACACCGCCCCGGCCCACGGCCTCGACGACTACGAGGCCGGCCGCCGCTACGGTCTTCCGCTCACCGCCCTCGTCGACGAAGGCGGACGTTTCCTCGACGACGTCCCCGAGGTCGGCCAGCTCGGCCTCGCGGAGGCCAACCCGCGGATCGTCGCCCTCCTCGACGGGCACGGAGCGCTCGTGCACGCGGAGACCTACGAACACAGCTACCCTCACTGCTGGCGGCACAAGACCCCGCTCCTCTTCCGCGCCACCCCGCAGTGGTTCGTCCTCATGGACACCGGAGGGCTGCGCACCGCGGCGCTCCGCGCGATCCCCCAAGTCGCCTGGCACCCCGCCTGGGGCGGGGAACGCCTCGCCACCATGGTCGCCGGCCGGCCGGACTGGTGCATCTCGCGCCAGCGGCTGTGGGGGACGCCGCTCGCCCTCTTCCTCGAGCGCACGAGCGGCGAGGCGCACCCGGACTCGGTCCGTCTCCTCGAAGAAGTCGCCCGACGAATCGAGCGCGACGGCCCCGAGGCCTGGGAACAGCTCCGTCCCGAGGATCTCCTCCCCGGGGAGGAGGCCCGCCGCTACGTCAAGTCGACGGATGTCCTCGACGTCTGGTTCGACTCCGGCTCGCTCCACACCACCCTCGCCGCGACCCGGCCCGAGATCCGCTGGCCGGCCGACCTTTACCTCGAGGGTTCCGACCAGCACCGTGGGTGGTTCCAGTCCTCGCTCCTCACGGCCGTCGGAACCCGCGGCGAGGCCCCCTACCGGGCGGTGCTCACCCACGGGTTCGTGGTGGACGCCGAGGGCCGCAAAATGTCGAAGTCCCTCGGCAACGTCGTCGCGCCCCAAGAGGTCATCCGGCGGCTCGGGGCCGACGTGCTGCGTCTGTGGGTGGCGGGCAGCGACTACCGGGCGGAGCTCTCGGTCTCGGACGAGATCCTCGACCGCTGGGCGGAGACCTACCGCAAGATCCGCAACACGCTGCGGTTCATGCTGGCGAACGTCGCCGACTTCGACCCCGGGACGGACGGTCTCGGGATCGAGGATCTCCTCGCCGTCGACCGCTGGATCCTCGCCGCCGCCCGGGCCCGTGGCGAACGCGTCCGCCGCGCGTACGGGAACTTCGAATTCCATCTCGTCGTCCAGGAAATCTCTCAGTTCTGCGTCGTGGATCTCGCGGGGTTCTACCTCGATGTTCTCAAAGACCGCCTCTACACGAGCCCAGAGCGGGGCCGGGGGCGACGGGCGGCGCAGACGACGCTCCTCGGTCTCCTCGAGACCCTCCTGCGTTGGCTCGCCCCGATCCTTTGTTTCACCGCCGAGGAAGCGTGGGGGTATCTCCCGGGCCAGCGGCCGGCCTCAATTTTCCTCGCCGACGTCCCGACCCTCCCCCCCGTCGACACCGACGCGCTCGACTGGGCGGCGTTCTTCCGTCTGCGGGAAGCGCTTCTCAAGATTCTCGAGTCCCTGCGCGTGGAGGGACGGATCGGCAAGAGCCTCGACGCGGCGGTGACGCTCTACGCCGCGGAAGAGGAAGCCCGGGCCCTCGCCGCCTTCGGCGAGGGCCTGCGCGATCTCCTCATGGTCTCGCGGCTCGATCTGCGGACGGCGGAGGCGGCGCCGCCCGAGGCCGAGCCCGTCCCGGGCTTCACGTCCCTGCGCGCCCGGGCGGCGCCGTCCCCCGACCCCAAGTGCCCGCGCTGCTGGTTCCACGACCCGGAGGTGGGCCGCGGGGGGCGGGAGGTTTGCCCGCGCTGCGAGACGCACCTCGAAGGACGCGAGACCCCG
>JAKAQQ010000007.1 GCA_021819635.1 Pseudomonadota bacterium | reverse complement strand
TCTATACGGCCTCCACCATGAGCGTGTCGTCCACGTGGGCCGTGGCCTCGAATTTCCAGATGTCGTGGACGCGGCGAATCAGGCTCGAGGTGAGGCGCAGGACGTCCCCCGGGCGGACGATCCCGCGGAACCGCGCTTTCTCGATCCCGGCCAAGTAGTAGGAGAGATCGTCCCCCCGTCCGCCCAGGATGGTGTTGACGACGACGGAGGACGCCTGGGCCATGGCCTCGATGATGAGGACCCCGGGCATGACGGGGTTCCCCGGGAAATGCCCCGGAAAGAACCACTCGTTGTAGGTCACGTTCTTGAGCGCCACGACCGTTTTTTCGTCCCGGCACTCGAGGATGCGGTCGACGAGAAGAAACGGGTAGCGGTGGGGAAGGTGGGCAAAAATCGCCCGTATGTCTTGGGGCGCGTCCCGGGAAGGGGGGGTCAAAGCGGCACTCCGGCGTCGTCGGGGGGATCGTCCGCACGGCGGCGGTCGAGGCGATGGAAGAGGGCCACGAGCCGGCGCCAGCGGCGGACCTCCACGACCGGCAGGACGGACGCGTAGACCCCGGGCCGGGCGATCGTGCCGGTGACCGAACTGTGACCGGCCAGCACCGTCCCGTCGGCAATGCGGATGTGGCCCGCGATGGCGGTCATGCCGCCGATCTGGCAATGGGCGCCCACGACGGTGCTCCCGGCGATGCCGACCCCGGCCGCCACGATGGTGTGGGCGCCGATGCGGACGTTGTGCCCGATCTGGATGAGGTTGTCGAGTTTGACGCCCTCCTCGACGACGGTGTCGTCGATGGCGCCGCGGTCCACGCAGGTGTGGGCCCCGATGTCGACGTCGTCGCCGATCCGCACGCCGCCGAGCTGCGGGATGCGGTGCCAGCGCTCCCCGTCGTGGGCGTAGCCGAAACCGTCGGCCCCGAGAACCGCCCCCGGATGGACGAGAGCCCGCCGACCGATCGTGACGTCGGCCCCGACGTCCACCGAGGCCACAAGCCGGCTCGCGGCCCCGAGGCGGCTGCGGGCCCCGAGGCGGCAGTACGGACCGAGGACGGCGCCCTCCTCGACGACGGCCTCCGCCTCGAGGACGCAGTACGGGCCAACCGAGGCGCTGGGGGCCACCCGGGCCGTGGGATGGACGACCGCCGTCGGATGCACCCCGGGGGCGGGGACGGGGTCCGGAGAGAGACGGGCGGCGGCGCGTGCGTAGGCGAGTTGGGGGCGGTCCGAGACCAACATCGTGCGCGAGCAGCGGGCGGCGTGGGCGGCGCCGAGGATCACGACCGAGGCGCGCGTCGCCGGGAGATGACGGGCGTGGGTGGCGTCGATGGCGTAAGCCAGAGCGCCCTCCCCCGCCCGTTCCAAGGGCGCAACGTGGGTGACCGCCTCCTCGGGGCGGCCGCGAAGCTCCGCGCCCGTCAGGCGCGCCAGCTCACCGGCGGTAACAGGGGACCCGTGCGGCGGCACGTCCTCAACCCGGGTGTCCACGTTCGAGCGACGCCAAGTAGGCTAAAACCTTGCGGGTGATGTCGACGCGGGGTCCGGCGTAAAAGACGCCCTGCCCCACGACGAGATCGTAGTGGTGCCGACGCGCGTACGCGTGGATGGCGTGGACGAGAAGATGCTGCAGGTTGGCAAGAATCTGGTCGCGGGCCAGCCCGAGGTCCTCGAAGTACGCCCGCTGGTGCCGGCGCAAGCGACGGACCAGGGAGGCGATGCGTTGCTGCGCCTCGGTCCGCTGGAGCAACGGAAGCGAGGCACGCTTGGCCTTGTAGCTCTTCTCGGCCGTCGCGAGCCGCGCCTCTTCCTTGCGGATGCGGGCAAGTTCGGGCGTAAATTCGTGTTCGAGTTTCGTGCGCGCCGCGATCGACTGCGGCATCTTCTTCAAAAGCACAAGGGCGTTGACGTAGCCGACGCGGAGCGGCGCGGAACGCGCCGGCACGAAGGCGGGCGCCGCGAGGGCCAGCGCCAGAAACACCCCGGCCCACGCGGGGGGCGCGGGGAGCGCGGGCAGCGGCGGGAGGAGACGACGCGGGAAACCTGGGTTCGGCATGACGGGGCGGTCTCAGTAGTACGAGGCAAGGGTGAACTGGAAGTAACTGAGTATATCCTGCGGCCTCGGGTTGATCGGTTTGGCCCAGCTCAGGCGGATGGCGCCGAGCGGGGTGAGCCAAGTCACCCCGATGCCGGCCGAATAGCGCAGGTCGTTGATCCGGAAGTCGCCCGGAAGCGCGAAGACGTTGCCCGCGTCCACGAACAGGGACACCCGGTAACTGGGCGCTTCGCCGGGATAGTGGTGCCCGAAGAGCTGGGGCAGGAGGATCGCGTTCTGCCCGTAGAACAGCATGGAGCCACCGACCGGAATACCGTTGACCGTCTTGGGGCCCAGGGAGTCGGTCTGGTACCCGCGCACAGAATACGGGCCGCCGGCGAAAAAGTTGAGAAGCGGAGGCAGGGTGGTCGTCTTGCCGTAGCCGTTGCCCACGCCCACCTCGCCGTTGAACTCGTAGGTCAGGCCGGCGAAGAGCGGGAGATAGTCGGTCGAAGTGTAGGTGAGCGTGTAGTAGTACTGCGCGCCCGGCGGCACGCCGACGCTCGCGCTGAACGCCTGCAACCCTCCGCGGTTCGCCAGGATCATCCGGTCCCGCGTGTCGTAGTTCAGGCCGAGGTTGACGGCCAGATCGTTGTACGCGATCCCGGGCAACGCGACGTTCACCGACGTCCCGTCGGGGCTGGAGCACTGCGCCTGCTCCTGGTAGGTCGATCCGTTGTTGGGGTTGAGGGCAAACGTGAAGTAGATCGGCGGGCTGCTGCAGTTGGTCAGGAAGTTCGTGTGGGTGACGGTCGCGCCGAGCGTGTAACTGGCGAACGTCGAGAGCGGGAACCCGTAGTTGAGGGTGAGCCCGTACGTGCGGGTGTTGAAGGCCTGGGTGTAACTGACGAAACTCGTGCTTCGCGTGTAGAAAAACGAGAGGTTCTGGCTGACCCCGTTGAGCGTGTAGTAGGGGTTGGTGTAGTTGAGGGAGTAACTCGTCTGGTAGACCGAACGTTGCGCGTTCAGGGACAGGAGATCGCCCTGGTCCTGGAAGTTTCCGAGACCGATTTGCCCGCCCACGATGAACCCGTAGCCCTGGGCGTAACCGAGCGACACGTTGGCGTCGCCCTCGCGGCGCTGGACGACGCGAACCACGAGATCGACCCGGTCCGGGGATCCCGGGATCGGAACCGTCCGGATGTGCACCGCCTTGACGAAGGTGATGCGCCGGATCTGGAACTTGGAGAGATGCACGAGCGCGGGCGAGAGCCACCCCCCTTCAAGCTGCAGCATCGCGCGCCGGTAGACCGCCTCGTCGGTGCCGTGAATCCCGCGGAAGATGATCCGACGCACGTACACGCGTTGGCCCGGCACGAGAAAAAAGTCCAGGGAGACGACGTGCGTTTTGCGGTTGAGCTCGGGCACGGTTTGCACGCGGGCGAACGCGTAGCCACGGTCCTGGAGCATCGTTTTGAGGAGCGCGGCGGTGAACTTCGCCCGCGCCCGGGAATAAACCTGCCCGGGGTGGATGCGGATCGCCTTCTCGAGGCGGACCCGGGGCACGACGAAACGGCCGTTGAGAAATACGCGCCCGACGTGGTAAATCCCGCCCTCGTGAAGGTTGAGCGTGAGGTAGACGCCCCGCTTCGTGGGCGAGAGGGCGACGACGACGGAGCGGAAATGAAAGTCCGCGTACCCTTGGTCCATGTAGAACGCCCGCACCCGCTTGAGCGAGGTCGCCAGCTTCTTGCGGACGTAGTGGTCGCGGCCGTTGATCAGGGTGAGGAGCCCCGGCGTCGAGAGCTTGAACATCCCGCGCAGCGTCGAGCTCGAGAAACGCCGGTTGCCCACGAAGTTGATCGTGCGCACCTCGGCCGGACTCCCTTCGTGAATCCGGACCAGGATGCTCACCCGGTTGCGCGGGAGACGGCGGACGCGGGGGTGAATGATCGCCCCGTACTTGCCGTGGCCGTAGTACTGGTCGTAGAGGGAGTGGTCAATTTCCTCGAGAACCGTGCTGTTGAAAATGCGCCCCTTGACGAGGCCGGCCCGGCGGAGCACGTGCCGAAGCGTTTTCTTCGACACCGAATGGTTGCCGCGAAAGACGATGCGGGCGATGGACGGGCGCTCGTGCACGGCGACGATGAGCGTGTTCCCGGCCCGGCGGAGAGCGACGCTCGAAAAAAAGCCGGTGCGGTAAAGCGCCCGAAGAGCCCGGCGGATCCGGGCCGCGTCGAGGCGCGTCCCGACCTCGATCGGAAGATAGTCCAGCACCGTCCCGCGGGTGATGCGTTGCAGCCCCGTGACGGCGATGCGCCGAACGACAAACCGCGAGGGCGCGGTCCCGGACGTCCGAGCGGGGCCCGGCCGGGCGGGGTGCGCCACCGCCTCGTGCACCGAAGCGGAAGCGAGCAGCAGGCAACACACGGCGAGGCACGCCGCGCGCGTCCTCCGTCCGGACACGTCTGTCCTCCCCCCGGTCGGGTCCGATGGCACGGGCTCGATCTCCTCAGAAAAAATGAACGAAATCGTTATAGAGGGCAAGACCCACAAGCAACGTCAGCAGCGCCAGGCCGACGCGCTGACCGGCCATCTGCACCCTCTCGGAGAGCGGACGCCCCCGTACGATCTCCGCCGCATAATACAGCAGGTGGCCCCCATCAAGGAGAGGGATGGGCAAAATGTTGAGCAGACCGATGCTGATGCTGATCAGCCCGACGAAGGACAGGAACGAGAAGAATCCGGCCCGGAGCGAGCGCCCCGCGTAGTCCGCGATGTGGATCGGGCCGCTGAGATTGCGGAGCGAGGCGGTCCCGTCGAGCATGCCCACGAGGACACGAAGCGTCATCGCCGCAATCTTCCCCGTGTAGCGCACCGCCATGCCGAGGGCAGAAAGGGGGCCGTAACGAATCGTTTCGAAGAACGAGGCCCCGAAATCCTTGGGAACACGCACGTAGACACCGAGACGCCCGACCGGGCGGCCCGCCAGGCGGGCGCGGGCAAGCGTGAGGGCAAGGGCCCGTGTCCGTCCGTGGGGCCCCCGCGCGACGAGGCGGATCCGCCGGCCGGGGTGCGCCGTCACGAACCGGACGAGAGCGGTCCACGAACGCACCCGGTGCCCGTCGAGGGAAAGGATGCGATCCCCCGGCCGAAGACCCGCCCGCGCGGCCGGAGAACGCGCCTCGACCCGCGCGACGACCGGAAGAAGACGGGGGTAAGCGGGTCGGAATCCGAGGCCACGGGGAAGCGCGTGCGGGGCGGTCAGCGTCCGCGGGTGCCGCACGGCCAGGCGCAAGGTGCGGACGGTCCCCGCCGCCGTACGGATCACGAGAGGAACGGCGCGGCGGACGAGGACGGCATTGAAGAGGGCCAGATCCAGCTGATTCCAGGTGGGCGTGGGGGTCGTCCCGACCGCCAGGATGCGGTCGCCGGCCGCGAGTCCCGCCCGGGCGGCGGGGCTCCCGGGGCGCACCGTCCCGACGTAGGACTTGAGGCCCACCGTGCCGGCCTGGAAGAAGACCCAGAGCAGCAGGACGGCCAGGACGAAGTTCGACAGCGGGCCCGCGACGACGACCGCGGCGCGTCGGGCCACGGATTGCCGGTCGAAGGCGCGGTGCTCGAGCCCGGCGGGAATGGGACCCTCGCGCCCGTCCAGCATCTTGACGTACCCGCCCAGGGGCACGGCGGCGACGACCAGTTCCCACCCGTCGCGCCCCATCCGCCGCCGCCAGAGCGGCCGGCCGAACCCGATCGAGAACCGCTCCACCTTGATCCCAAGGAGACGCGCGACGAGGAAGTGGCCAAACTCGTGGATGGTCACGATGACCCCCACGGCCAGCGCGAAGCCGAGTATGGACAAGAGAACGTTCATGCTCGCGAGTCTCCAAGGGGGGGGCGAAGGGCCGCCGGGACTACCATCCGCCGGCTCCCTTGAGGCACCAGAAACAGTAGAACACCGGGGCGGCCGCCATCAGGCCATCAATGCGATCCAGCAGGCCTCCGTGGCCCGGAATGAGCGTCCCGCTGTCCTTGACACCCCGGCGCCGCTTGAGCTGACTCTCGGCGAGATCGCCCAGGAGCGCCGCGGCCCAGACGGCCAGGCCCAGCACGAGAGCGAAGGGGAGACCCGCGTGCCCCAGGCTCCCACCCGCACGAAGCAGGGTCGCCGCAAGGAGCGTGGCCACGAGCCCCCCGAGGGCCCCCTCCCAGGTCTTCCCGGGGCTCACGCGTGGGGCCAGCGCACGCCGCCCCCAGCGGCGGCCGACGAGGTACGCCGCCGAATCGGCCGCCCAGACAAGGACCAGAAGGGACAGAAGCGCCCCGCGCCCGTCGGAGCCCTCCCTGAAGAGGGCAAAGGCCGTCCACCACAGGACGGCCAGAGACACGACCCCGAGGACCAGGGTGAGCGAAGAGGGGCAGCGGACGCGGTCCGTGCCGAAAAGGAGGGCCGCGAAGACCCCGTCGACGAGAAGCCCCAGACCACCGGCCAGGAAACTCCCTCCGCGGGGCTCGAGGGTGAGAAGCGAGACGGCGAGAAAAGCCGCGACGAGAGCGGCCACGAGGACCGCGACCGGCCGACCGAAACCGCTCAGGCGTCCCCACTCCTCCACGGCCAGGACGAGGGGGAGAGCGCAGACCGCCGCCGCCGCGTCCGCCGGGACGAGGAGCACAAGCCCCAGAACCGGGGGCACGAGCACCAAGGCGCTCAGAAGTCGGGTGCGCGCGGGGGTCACGGGGCGGTGGGGGATCCCGGGACCCGCACCCGGCCGTACCGCCGCTCTCGCGCCTCGAAGGCGGCGAGCGCGCGCTCGAATTCCTCGAGTGAGAAATCCGGCCACAGGGTTTCGGTGAAATAAAGCTCGGTGTACGCAAGATTCCAGAGGAGGAAATTGCTGAGCCGCTGCTCGTTGCCCGTGCGGATGAGAAGATCGGGATCGGGAAGCCCGTGCGTAAAGAGGTGCGCCTCAATCTCGCGCTCACCGATGGCCTCGGGCGCGAGTTCGCCGGCCTGGACTTTCGCCGCGAGACGGCGCACGGCCTGGAGGAGATCGGTCCTCCCGCCGTAGTTCACGGCGATCTGGAGTGTCATCCGGGAGTGGCGCGCGGTGCGCCGCTCGACGAGACGCATGGTGTGGGCCAAGCGGTCGGGAAGCCGGGAAGGATCCCCCAGAAAACGAAGGCGCAGCCGCTCCTCGTCGAACCGATCCTGTTCGCGCTCGAGCACCTCGGCAAAGAGATCGAGCAGGACATCGACCTCCTCGCGGGGGCGCTCCCAATTTTCGGTGGAGAAGGCGTAAAGGGTCAGGATCGGGATCCCGCGGCGGAGCGCCGCCTCGACGAGGCGACGGGCGGCCTCGAGACCCTGCCGGTGGCCGGCGGTCCGGGGCAGGCGTCGGGCCGTGGCCCAGCGGCCATTGCCGTCCATGATGACGGCCACATGCCGGGGAGAAGGCGCGTCCCCGCCCATCTCAGACCTCCATGAGTTCGGCCTCTTTGGCCGCCAACTCCTTGTCGACCTGATCGATGTAACCGTCGGTGAGCTGCTGGATGAGGCCGGCCGCGTGGCGCTCCTCGTCCTCCCCGATCTCCTTGTCCTTGAGGCCCTGTTTGAGACGGTTCAGGGCCTCACGGCGGACGTTGCGGACGGCCACGCGCGCCTGCTCGGCTTCCTGCCGCACGAGTTTCACCAGCTCGAGGCGACGCTCCTGGTTCAGCGGAGGAAGCGGAATCCGGAGGGTCGTTCCCGCCGTGACCGGCGTGACCCCCAGGTTGGCGGCGAGGAGCGCCTTCTCGGCGGCGCCCACGAGATTCTTGTCCCACAACGTCACGCACAGCGTCCGGGCGTCGGAGGTCACCACGGTCGCAACCTGGCGGAGCGGAAGATCCTCCCCGTAGCACGAGACGCGGACGTGATCGAGCAGGCTGGTGTGGGCGCGGCCCGTACGCACCTTGCTGAACGCGTCCTTGAGGCTGGCCACGGATTTCTTCATCCGCTCTTCGGTGGTCTGTTTCAGTGCCGGAATCATGCCCCCTCCTCTTTGGAGTCAACGAGCGTCCCGATCTCCTGGTCTCCACGCGCCAAGGCGGAGAGCGCGTGCGGAACCTGGAAATCAAAGACACGCAACGGAAGACGGTTGTCGCGGCACAGAACGATGGCCGTGTCGTCCATGACCGCAAGCCGCTCGCGCAGGACGCGGTCGTAGTTGAGATGGCGGTAGCGCGACGCGTGTTCGTCAAGCGCGGGATCGTGGTCGTAGATCCCGTCGACCTTGGTGGCCTTGAGAACGAGATGGGCACGGATCTCGATGGCGCGGAGAGCCGCGGCCGTGTCGGTCGTGAAGAACGGGTTCCCGGTGCCCCCGGCGAAGACGACCACGCGGCCTTTTTCGAGATGCCGAAGAGCACGCCGGTGGATGAAATCCTCGCAGACCTGGTTGATGCGGACCGCGGACATGACGCGCACGGTCAGCCCCTGCTGCTCAAGAGCGCTCTGAAGCGCCAGAGCGTTGATGACGGTGGCCAGCATGCCCATCTGGTCGAGGGTAACGCGGTCGAGCCCCCGCTGCTGCTGCTCGCGACCGCGAATGATGTTGCCGCCGCCCACGACGATCCCGAGCTCGACGCCCAAGCGCACGGCCTCGGCGATTTCCCCCGCCATGGCGGTGAGCAACCGCGAGTCCAGCGCCTGCTCGGGCGCCCCGGCAAACGCCTCCCCGCTCAACTTGAGCAGGATGCGACGGTACCGCAGTCCCTCACTCACGGGCGTCCCCACGGGAGCAGGGTGGAGAAAAACCGGGAGGAGCGCCCTGCGTGCCGCTCATGACCGGAGCTGGGCCCGCACGTCCTCGGCAAAGTCGCTGGTCCGCCGCTCGACGCCCTCCCCAAGCTCCATGCGGACGAAAAGGTGAACGCTGGCCTTGTGCCGGCGCAGAAGGTCGCCCACGGAGATTTGCGGATCCTTGACGAAGGGCTGGCCGAGGAGCGTCACCTCGGAGAGGAATTTCTGCACGCGGCCCTCCACCATTTTCTGGACGATCGCCGGCGGTTTGCCCGATTCGGCGGCCTGCCCCTGGAAGATCCTCCGCTCGGCCTCGACGCGGTCGGCGGGGACATCCTCCGGCCGCACGCAGAGGGGACGGGACGCGGCCACGTGCAGGGCGACGTCGTGGGCCAAGGCGTCGTCGCCCCCCTCGAGTTCCACGAGAACCCCGATGCGGTGGCCGTGAAGATAGACGTCGCGCGGGCCCTGGGTCCAGCGGCTCGCGGCCAGACGACGCACGGTGATGTTCTCGCCAAGGCGCGAGACGAGCAGGCGGCGCGCGTCCTCGACCGTGCCCCCGTCCGGCCAGGGAAGAGCGGCCAGGGCGTCGACGTCCACCGTCGCGTGGCCGGCGGCCAGCGCCGCGAGGCGCTCGACAAACGAGGCAAAGTTCCCGTCCTTGCCCACGAAATCGGTCTCGCAATTGACTTCGAGAAGCACCGTCGTGTCCCCGACGTGGGCCGCGGCGATCCGCCCCTCGGCCGCCTGCCGGCCCGCTTTCTTGTCCGCCTTGGCCATGCCCGACGTCCGGAGATCCTCGACGGCCGCCTCGAGATTGCCGGCCGTCCGCACAAGGGCCTGTTTGCATTCCATCATGCCCGCGCCCGTGCGTTCACGAAGTTCCTTGACCAAAGCCGCGCTGATGTCTGCCACGTTCTCTCTCCTCACTCGCGGCCGTGGGTCGGTTCGGTGGAGCGCGGGCGGGCCCGCGCGCGCGCCGCGGCGGCTTCGCCGTCGCCCGCCTCGGCCGGCGGGGACGCGCCCTCGGGCGCCGTCGTGGCCGTCGGACGTCGGGCCATGCCCGACCGTCCTCCGCTGCGGCGGCGGGCGGGCGGGCGCGTATCCCGGCTCCGCTCCTGCGTCGGCATTTCGACAAACTCTTCGGTGCTCTCGCTTTCGGGACTGCGGCGGGCGCGGCCCGAGGCGATGGACTCGGCCGCGGCTTGGACGTAGAGTTCGATGGCGCTCATCGCATCATCGTTGCCGGGGAACATGTAGTCGATCCCTTCCGGCGAGTTGTTCGTGTCAACCACACCGACCACAGGGATATGGAGACGGTTGGCCTCGTGGACAGCAATGCTTTCACGACCCACGTCGATGACAAAAAGAGCGTCTGGAAGGCGATCCATGGTGACGAGGCCGCCGAGCGTACGCCGGAGTTTTTCACGCAGGCGAATGAGGCGTGACATCTCGCTCTTTGGCAACCGTTCGAAATCGGAGTCGAGACGGGTCTCGAGATCCTGGAGCTTGCGCACGGACTGACGAAGGGTTTCAAAATTGGTCAGGGTTCCACCGAGCCAGCGGTGGTTGACATACGGCATGCCCGCGAGCTGTCCGCCCCGGGCCACTGCCTCACGGGCTGCCCGTTTGGTGCCCACAAAAAGAATGACGCCATC
>JAKAQQ010000006.1 GCA_021819635.1 Pseudomonadota bacterium | reverse complement strand
CAAGCCCGAGGAGCCGGTAGGCGGCGCGAATCAGCCGGTTGAGCCCGGGTTCCTCGTACCCAAGGGCGGCGAGATACTCGCGCCGTTCCTCGGGCGAGAGGGCGTCGAGTTCGGCCTCGAGGCGGGCGGAGATGACCACGGCTTCGGTGCCGTGCTCGCGCGCCCAGGCGGCCACGGCGGCCGCGTGCGTGCGGTCGGGCTCGCCCCCCGGATCTTCCCCGAGGTTGGCCACGTAGAGCAGAGGCTTGAGGCCGAGGAGGGGGTACTCACGTTGGAGGACCGCGCGTTCGTCGTCCGTGAGGGCAAGCGTGCGGAGGGGCACGCCGCGGTCGAGGGCCTCGGCAAGCCGCGCGAGGAGAGGCTCACGGAGAAGGGCCTCCTTGTCGCCGGCGCGGACACGCGGGGCCAATCGTGCCCGGGCCCGCTCGATCGCCCCGAGATCGGCGAGCGCAAGCTCGGTCTCGATCACGTCGATATCGTCGCGGGGGTCAATCCGTCCCGCAACGTGGACGATGTCGCCGTCGTCGAAACAACGCACAACCTCGACGACGGCGTCCGTTTCACGCACGTGGGCAAGAAACTGGTTGCCGAGTCCCTCCCCCTGCGAGGCCCCCTTGACCATGCCCGCGACGTCGACAAACTCGACCGTGGTGGGCACGATCCGTTCCGGGTGCACGAGGGCGGCGAGTTCCTCAAGACGGGGATCGGGGACGGCGACCGTTCCGACGTTGGGATCAATGGTGCAGAAGGGGTAGTTGGCCGCCGGCGCATGCCCGTGGGTGAGAGCGTTGAAGAGCGTGGACTTGCCCACGTTCGGGAGACCGACGAGACCGACACGCAGACCCATCTCAGGCTCCCTCCTCGTCGGACACGGGGGCGTGGAGGCGTGAGGTGGCCACCTCGAACCCGCGCGAGAGAAAAAGCGGAAGGACCGAAACACCGCGGCGAACGGCCTCGATCAAGACCTCGCGTTCCGCGGCGGGGGGAACGGCCAAGACGTAGTCGACGGTCGGGGCGCCCGGAGAGGGGCGCCCGATCCCGAACCGAAGGCGGGCAAACCCCGACCCGAGATGGGCCGCAAGATCCTTGAGCCCGTTGTGCCCTCCGTCGCCCCCCCCGCGCTTGAGACGGACCGTGCCCACCGGAAGATCGAGGTCGTCGTGCGCGACGAGGAGATCCTCCGCGCTCCAGCGGCGGTAAGCACAGAAAGCCCGCACCGGTCCCCCGCTCTCGTTCATGTAGCCGAGCGATTTGATCAGCACAAGGGGGCAATCGGCGAGAACGACCTCCGCGGTCTCGACCCCCCAGCGGCGCTCGCTCCGCCAGCGGGCCTCCGCCTCGGCGGCCAGGGCGTCCACCCACCAGTGTCCGAGGTTGTGGCGCGTGAGAAGGTACGCCGGACCGGGGTTGCCCAGGCCGACGAGGGCACGGACCACGCCGAGGAACCCGTCAGGATCCCTCGCCCTTGCCCGCCGTCCCCTCGCCCGTGCCCGCGGAGGTTTCGCCCGCGGACGCAGCGGACGCGGCCGCCTCCTCGTCCTGGGCACTCGTCACCCGCGCGTGGTGGACGGAGGCGACGGGAAGGTCGTGCTCCGTGCCCTGCTCGAGGGCCGGGATGACGACGCCCTCGGGCAGCGGGACCTGGCTCAGGTGCACGGCCTGACCGATGTCGAGCCCGCTCACGTCGACGGCGAGGAACTCGGGGAGATCCTTCGGAAGGCACTGGATCTCGACCTCGATCATGTGGCGCGAGAACACCCCACCCTCCTTCACCCCCGGCGCCGCGTGCTCGCCCTGGAAGTGGAGCGGCACGTGCATGCGCACGGGGCGATCGGCCCGGACCCGGAGGATGTCGATGTGCAGCACACGCCCGGTGACCGGATGGCGCTGGACGGCCTTGAGCACGCCCTGCTGGACCGCGCCTCCCTCCTCCCGGATCTCGAGGAGGTGGGAATAGAAGGCTTCCTGGCCGAGCTGGTGCTCGAGCGCCAAGGCTTCAAAAAGAACGGGATACGGCTCACCGCCCCCGCCGTAGAGAATGCCGGGGACAATCCCCTTGCGGCGCAAGCGGCGGCTCGCGCCCTTGCCGAGGCCGTCGTGGCGCGGGCGGGCTTGAAGGACGAACGACGTCGTGGTCATGGGCAGAGGTTCTCCGTAAAAAAGCGAGAGACAGGGGAAAGCGGGGTCCGGGCGGCGCCGGTCGTCCGGGAATCAGTCCACATAAAGGGAACTCACCGATTCTTCCTCGTGGATTCGGCGGACGGTCTCGGCGAGGAGCTGGGCGATCGAGAGCTGGCGAATCTTCGGGCAGGCGACGGCCTCGGGGTGGAGGGGCAGCGTGTCGGTGACCACGAGTTCGTCGAGGGCGGAGGCGGCGATGCGCGTCACGGCCGGCCCGGAAAGAACCGGGTGCGTGATGTACGCCACGACACGCTCGGCTCCTTTCTCCTTGAGAACGGAAGCAGCGGTGGTCAGCGTCCCGGCCGTGTCGACGATGTCGTCGACGATGACGCAGGAACGTCCGCTCACTTCGCCGATGACGTTCATGACCTCGGCCTCGTTGGGGCGAGGCCGACGTTTGTCGATGATGGCGAGATCCGCGTCGTCCAGCCGCTTGGCCAGCGCACGCGCGCGGCCGACGCCGCCCACATCGGGCGAGACCACCACGGGAGTGACGTCGCGGATCCGTCGCCAGACATCACTCAGGAGAACCGGCGACGCGTACACGTTGTCGAAGGGAATGTCGAAGAAGCCCTGGATCTGCTCGGAGTGGACGTCCACGGTCAAGACACGGTTGACGCCGGAGACGGTGAGCATGTTGGCTATGAGCTTCGCCGTGATCGGGACCCGGGCGGCCCGCAGGCGACGGTCCTGGCGGGCGTAGGCAAAGTAGGGCATCACGGCGGTGATCCGCCCCGCCGAGGCGCGGCGGAGCGCGTCGACCAGGATCAGAAGCTCCATCAAGTGATCGTTGACGGGGGGAGCCAAGGACTGGAAGACGAAGACGTCGCGGCCGCGGACGTTCTCGAGAATCTCCACCTGGATCTCGAGGTCGCTGAAGCGCCCCACCTGCACGCCGGCGAGCGGCAACTGCAGATGCGCGGCCACGGACCGCGCCAGATCCGGCGTGGCGTTGCCGGAACACAGGATCGTGTGTTCACTCGCACGCATCACTGACTCCTCTCTCACGGCCGTCGCCAGAAGCCGGCCGGCATGGCTGGGGTGGCAGGATTCGAACCTGCGAATGCGGGGATCAAAACCCCGTGCCTTACCGCTTGGCGACACCCCACCCTTCCGCGCCTGGGCTCGGTCATGGGAGCGGCCGCCCGGGCTTGCAACCAGCGACGCCCGGCAAGCTGTTTATTGTAGGAAATTGAGGAGAAAAGGTCAAATTCCGGGGGTGGAGATCCTCAGGACGCACCCGTCGCGCCCCTCCGCCGGGGGCAGGCGGTGCCCCCCCGCCTCTCCCCGCGCGCGCCGCGCCTCGCCCGCCCCGCCCCGATCGTCCAGCGGTTGATGAGAATCCTGAGCAAAAGCCCGCGGTGCGCGAGGCGCACGCGGTCGGGGAGCACCCGTCCGACCAGCGTCGTGTAGCGACGGTAGCGCACGCTCCAACCCTGCTGGCGAAGGAGCCGCACACGCACGTGGCGGTCGTAGCGAACGTAGGACGGGCGTCCGGGCGCCGGGGTGGCGAACATCCAATAGCGGACGCTGGCGATGGGGACATCGCCGCCCAGCCAGCGACGCAGAAGGCGGCGAAGACGGCGAATCCGGCGCGGGCCGCGGCGCGTCGTGCGCACGCACCAGGCGCCCGGACGGCCCTCGAGGAGAAAGCCGGCGGTTCCGAGGGGCGCGGTGACAAGAAGCACGTTGCGACCGCGATCAACCCGCCAGCTCAGGTGCAGGAGTCCCCCCCGTCCGGAGGGCGTCCGCACGTCCAGCCAACCGCGCACGGCAAAGGAGCGGGGCGGCGGGCGCGTGGGGGGAAGGCGAACGACACGAGGGGGCGGAGCGCAAGCGGCCAGGAGCAGCAAACCCGCCAACGCCGCAGGAAGACGACCCACCCCTTAAGAACCGGTGTGACGGGCGAGGGCCTCGGCGAGAGCGTGGTCGTGCGGATACCGCTTGTAGGCCCGCGACCAGAGGCCGCGCGCCCGCGTCTTCTGCCCGGCGTGCCAGAGCGCAAGACCGTAGTGAAGGGCAACCGTGGGCGAACGGTCGTGCGCGTAAGCCCGCCGGAAAAGGGCGAGCGCCCGACGGTAATGACCCCGCCGGTAGGACACCCAGCCCCGGCTGTCGAGGACAGGAGGATCCCCGGGGTCGAGGGCCAGCGCCCGATCGATGTCGCGGGCCGCCCGGGAAAGACGCCCCGTGCGTCGGGCGAGATAGTACCCCTCCGCGTTGAGGATCCAGGCGTTGTCGGGGTAGCGGTGGCTCATCGTGCGGAGCAAGCGGTAACCGAGCGCACCCCGCCCGACCCGCATGTCGGTCAGGGCCAAGGCGTACATCACGTCCGGGTCGTCGGGGAAGAGGGTTTGGGCGTGGAGAAGAACACGGTCCGCGGCGTGGGGGTGATGGAAACCCCCGAGCCAGCGGGCCTCGAGCAGGAGGATTGCCGGGGCCTGAAGGGGAACACGGGAGGCGTAGCGGCGAAAGACGGCGCGGGCGGCGGGCACGTCCTTGCCACCGCCGGTCAGACGGGCCAGCGCAAGGGCGGCGCCGGGAGCGTCGCGTTCGGCACGGTCCGCGGCCCAACGAAACCAGAAGCGGGCGCGACGCGGATAGTGGAGACGCATCTCGACGCGACCGATGTTGAAGGCCGCCAGCGACTGGGCGCGGCCGGTCTCGAGGAGGCGCGTGAGCCACCGCCGGGCGCGACGCGGCTGGTGGCGGTGAAGATCCGCAAGAGCAAGGGCGAGGAAAAGAGCCCGATCGTGAGGGTGGGTCCGACGCCATTGGACGGCCAAGGCGTGCGCCGTCCGGGCGTGGCCGGAGACCAGCTCGAGGCTGATCAGGTTCACGGCGAGCGGCAGGCTCTTCGGCTGGGCACGCAGCAGGCTCTTGGCCTCCTTGAGGCCACGTCGGGGTCGCCCGCCGTAGACGAGGGCCTGGGAAGCGAGCTCCCCGACCCGCAGACGGCGGTCCAGGGGGAGCTTGCGCGCGTCGAGGTCGTGGGCCATGAGCAGAGCCGTCCCGGTCATGCCGACACGCAGGGCCACAAGCCCGAGAAGGTAGCGGGGTCCGGCGGCGTGGGGATGACGGCGGCGCCAGAGCTGGGCGACGCGCAGGTCGAGAATATGCGGGAGCCTCCGGATGAGGAGGGTCGACATCATCTGCTCCCCGATCCAGGGAGTGCCCGGGGGCAGAAGTTCCGCCATGCGGCGCAACCCCTGGCGGTCGCGGCCGAGCGCAAAGTCGGTCAGAAAAAGGAAACTCACCGCTTGGGGATCGTGGGGAGCCAGCGTCTGCCAGAGAAGCGCGGCGGTGTGGGCCGTGCGCAACCGGCGGTGGGCGTAGGCCACGAGTGTGGCCCGCGACGCCAGGACGGGATTGGCGCTTTCCTCGGCCGCGACGATGAGCGCGCGGGCCTCGGCACGGCTGTGGCCGCCGGCCGCCGCCCGGGCGGCGCGCCCAAGGGCGGAGAGCACCCCGTCGGGCAGCACGGGCGCCGCGGAGAGAGGCGCTCCCCAAAGGAGCGCAAGGAAAAACACGACGGCACAGGACAAGCCCACGCGGCGCAAACGCCGCGGCCGCCGCCGAATCATGACTGGCATTCCGAGACTCCCGCGGGCACGGCACGCTCGAGCGTTTAGTGTATCCGAGTTGCGCCGCGCTCCGGAGGGTAGAATTTCAGAACCACGTCCGCTGGGGCCCGCACGCGCCGCCGATGACCGATGCTCCCTCCCCCCCCGATCCAGACGCCACGGTGGTGGGGCTCGTCGGCATCGGCCACCACGACGCCCCGCTGGCCGTGCGCGAGCGCTTCGCGCGCCCGCTCGCGGAATTCCTGCCGGCGCTCGCGTCCCTCGTCGGCCCGCGGGGGCCGGGGGAGGCCGTGGTGGTTTCGACCTGCAACCGGACGGAGCTCTACTACACCCGGCGGGAGGACGGGGGCGACGATCCCCGGCGCTGGTTCCTGCGCCTGAGCGGCCTCGAGGAAAGCGACCCCGCCCGCACCGTCCTCTACGACCGGCGGGGACCCGAGGCCGTCCGCCATCTCGTCCGCGTGGCGTCCGGCCTCGATTCCATGCTCCTCGGCGAAGGCCAGATCCTCGGCCAGATCAAGGACGCCTACGCGACGGCCGACCGGGCGGGGCTCGTCGGACCGGAACTCCACCGTCTTTTCCAGCACGCGTTTCTCCACGCCAAGAGGATCCGCCACACGACCGGGCTTGGCACGCACGCCGCGTCGCTGGCCGCCCTCGCGGCGCGCCTCCCACGGCGGATTTTCCCCACCTACGGGGAACTCACGGCGATCGTGATCGGCGGCGGCGAGACCGGCACGCTCGTCGCCCGCTACCTCCGCGAAGAGGGCGTGGGCCGCCTGCTGCTCACGAGCCGTTCGCTCCCCCGGGCGCAGGAACTCGCGCAACACTACGGAGGCCACGCCGTACCGCTCGCCGACCTGGCCCCCCACCTGGTCATGGCCGACGTTCTCGTGAGCGCCACGGACGCCGGCCGCACTCTCGTGACCGCCGCGGACGTTCTGGCGGCGCACGCCCGCCGTCGCCACCGCCCCATCCTTCTCATTGACCTCTCGATTCCGAGGACCATCGAGGCCGAGGTGGCCGATCTCCCCGACGTCTTCCTCTACGGTCTCGAGCAGGTCGCCGGCATCGCCGAGGACAACCACGCCCGCCGGCTGGCCGCCGCCCGGGCGGCCGAAGAAGCGGTGGACGACGCCGTCGCCGAGTTCGCCCTCGCCCGCAGCCGGCTCCTCGCGACCCCGTTGATCCACGGCCTGCGCCGCGAGGCGGACGCGACGCGCGCGCGAACGCTCGCCCAAGCCGAACGGCTCCTCGCCGCCGGTCGCGACCCGCGCGACGTCCTTCGCTATCTGGCCGACACCCTCACCGCCCGCCTCCTTCATGCCCCGACGGCCCGGCTCCGGGAAGCGGGCGAGCACCACGACCGGGCTCTCCTCGAGGCCGCGCAACGGCTGCTCGCCCCGCGCCCCGACGGGACCGACACGGAGGAGCCGTGACACCGGCCCTGGAACGCCGCTTGGCCCGTCTGCTCGAGAAGCGGGAAGAACTCGCCCGGAGTCTGAGCCACGCCGGCGCCGGCCTCGCGCCGGAAGAGCGCGCCCGACTCGGCCGCGAGTTCGCCCGCCTGGACGATCTCGCCGTGGCGGAACAGCGGCGACGGGCGACGAACGACGACCTCCGCGCCGCCCGCGATCTCCTCGCCGTCGCCCCGACGGCCGACGAGCGGCGCGCGTGCGAGGAGGAAGTCCGCCTCGCCACCCACGCCGCCCACGCCGCCCACGAAGCGCTCCTTGCGCTCCTCGTGCCCACCGACCCGCGGGCGGCGCGTAACGCCTTTCTCGAGATTCGGGCGGGCACCGGAGGACTCGAAGCCGCCCTTTTCGCCGGCGACCTCCAGCGCATGTACGCCCGTTACGCCGAACGCCGCGGCTGGACGCTCGACGTCCTGGTCGCCCAGCGGGGGGATCTCGGAGGATTCCGCGAAATCACGAGCCGTCTCGAGGGCCCGGGCGTCTACGGGCGCCTCCGTCACGAGGCGGGAACACACCGCGTCCAGCGCGTTCCGATGACCGAGGCCCAGGGGCGTGTCCATACCTCGACCTGCACCGTGGCCGTCCTCCCCGAGGCGGAGGAAGAGGACGCCCTCGTCCTGCGCCCGCAGGACCTCGAGGTCGACACCTTCCGCGCGTCCGGTGCGGGCGGCCAGCACGTCAACAAGACCGAGTCGGCCGTGCGCATCACCCACCGCCCGAGCGGGCTCGTCGTCGAGTGTCAGGACGAACGCTCCCAGCACCAGAACCGTGCCCGGGCCCTCGCGCTCCTCCACGCCCGGCTTCTGGCGCGCGAGGAGGAACAACGGGCCGCACGGATCCAAGACGAACGGCGGGCGATGATCGGGCGGGGAGAACGGAGCGAGCGCATCCGCACCTACAACTTTCCGCAGTCCCGCGTGACGGACCACCGGCTCGAACTCACGCTCCACCGGCTCGGGACCATCCTCGACGGCGATCTCGATCCTCTGCTCGAGCCCCTCGAGCTCGAGGCGCGGGGACGGGCGCTCGCCGCCCTCACGGACTGAGAAAGGCCTCAACCGCCTCCGCGCCCCCCGGCACGCACGAGGCGAACCGTCCAACCCAGAAGTCCGTGGGGACCGCAAAGGGCCTCGGGACAGTCCCCCACGGGCCGGAAATCCGCGGCCCGCAGGGGGGCAAACAGATCCGCCACCTCCTCCTTCGAGCGGGCGGCGGCAAGGAGAGCCCCGGTCCGTGCGTCGTGGTCCCCAACGTGCTCGGCAACCTCGGCGATCTTGGCGCGGACGACCGCAGGAGGCACCCGGCCGAGATGCGCCAAGGCGTCGCGGATCACCCCCCCCACGTTGGCGTACATGGCCGGTTCGGCCGCGCCGCGGGCAAGCTCGGCCAGCGCCCGGTCCTTGGCCGCAAATAGGCGCACGGCCTCCTCCGTCTCCGGTCCACCACGGGCGTAGCGGAGGGCCAGCCGATCGGCGGCGGCGAAATAGCCGAGGGCCCGCAACCGCCCGATGCCTTCCCTCTGGGCGGCCGCCGAGCGGGCCGTGATCCCCTCCCGCGCGTGCAGGACAAACGCCAGGGTGCCGCCCGGCGCGAGCACCCGACGGCAGGCGTCCAACGTTCGCGGCACATCCGTGTACTCGAGCGCGTACTGACCGAACACGGCCGTGAACGTCCCCGGGGGAAAGGGGAGGTCTTCGGCGGCGACATCTCCGTGGAAACGGACCCGGCCGAGATCGTCGCGGTCGGCGGACAACCAGCGCGCGGGGTCGATCGGAGCACGGTCGACCCCGCTGACCACGGCGGTCGCCCCGCGTGCACGGAGGCGACGCACGGCGAGAAGCGCAAGCGCGCCGTTGCCGCAGCAGAGATCCAGAAGCGAGACCGGCGAAGGAAGAGCGTCAAGAATCCCGAGCCAGTGTTCGACGATCGCGGCCTGGTACTGGCGGCCGCCCTCGCCGCCGCAGGACGCCAGCCGATCGGCCCGCCAGTAGCGACCCCAGGCTTCGGCCAGCGAGGAGTCAGCCACCGCCCGACCTCACGCGGCCGAGGCCGGCTTGCGACCCACGGCGTCGACAAGCATCGCCGCGCCCCGGTGCCCCACACCGTCGGCGACCTCCTCCTCGTGCTCTTCAAGAAGAATCCACTCGGTCTCGGGCGGAAAGAGCGCGCGGACAAGCTCGGGCGTGTACAGGCGGTCGGGATCGGGCGGGCCGCCGCTCGTGCGCCCGAGTTGACGATGCGAAAACCCACGGAGCACGAACACACCGCCCGGTCGGAGCGTCCGCCAGATCCCGGCGAAGAGACGGCGCCGTTCCTCGGGTCCGGCAAACTGGACGTAGAGCGCCACGACCCCGTCCATCTCCCCGGGAGCAAACGACCAGTCATCAAGACACGCCCGATGGATCTCGGGAGAAACGCCCGCGGCTTCGGCCAGCCGTCGGGCCTTGGCCACGGCGACGACCGAAGCGTCGAACGTCACCGCCCGAAACTTCCGGCGGGCAAGCCACACCCCGTGACGCCCCTCCCCGTCGGCCACCGACAGAATCCGGCCGCCGGCGGGAAGGTGGCGGGCGGCGCGCACGAGAAACGGGCTGGGGTCCCGTCCGTAGTGCCAATCTTCACCCGCGAAACGACGGTCCCACTCGCCCGCACCGGGAAAGGAGGGGGTCACGGGAGCGGCCGGAGGGAGTCCCGCGTCCTCGCGGGCCAAGGCCCCCAGGGCCGACCAGTCGACCTCGGGGCCGTGGCGGGCCACGAGGGCGAGAAGACGGTCGTGGAGCAGACTCGCCAGGGGGAGGGGCACGCCGCGCTCGTCCGCCGCACCCAGAACGAGACGGAGGTCCTTGAGACCAAGCGGAGCGGAGAATCCCACCGGCGTGTGCCGGCCCTCGGCAATGAGCTGCCCGTAATTGCGGTACAGGGGAACGTCGAAGAGACTCCCGGTGAGGATGTCGCAGACCCGCCCGGGCTCGAGCCCCCCGGCGGCGGCCAGAGCGAACGACTCGCCGAGGGACTCGAGCACGGTGGCGATGAGGAAGTTGACGGCAAGCTTGGCAAGATGCGCAAGGGCGGGGTCGTCGGCGACGTCGAAGGTTTTCTGCCCGTAGGCGGCGAAGATCGGGGCAAGGCGCCCGCGAAGGGCAGAGTCGCCGCCCGCAAGCACCACCAGGCGGCCCGCACGGGCGGCCTCGGGACGCCCCAGAACGGGCGCGGCGACGTAGCCCTGCCCGCGACGACGGTGTTCCTCGGCCAGGCGCCGCGAGAGACCCACGCCGATGGTGCTGGCCTCGAGATGGACCGCTCCCGGAGCCATGCGGTCGGCCAGCCCCCCGCGCGAGAGCACAACCTCCTCG
>JAKAQQ010000005.1 GCA_021819635.1 Pseudomonadota bacterium | reverse complement strand
GCGCGGACAACACATCGTCTATTCGCTGGATGCCACCGTTGTCGAGGACGCGTTGGTCGTGCTGATTTCGCTTCTTTCTCCACGATCAAGAGGGTCGTCGCCGTGATCAAGACCAAAAAAAGCTACCTTGCCGATTTCGTGAGCCTTCTTCTTGTCGCCCTGGCGTTCATCTTTGCGCTCTGGATGTACCCGCGCGTCCCCCGTCACGTACCGATCCATTGGAACGCTGAGGGGCACGTGAACGGAACGATACGGAAGCCCTGGGGGGTCTTTCTGGGCCCCCTCATGATGGTCGGGATCGGGCTTCTCCTGGCTCTTCTTCCAAGACTGTCTCCCGTCGGGTTCCGCATGGAAAGCTTCCGGAAAAGCTACGACATCATCCGTATGGCAATCCTCGGGTTTCTCCTTCTTGTGACCGTCTCTACGCTGCTGGCGACGTCCGGCTTTCCTCTGGCGATCGTCCCCACGATCAACGTTCTTCTCGGGCTCCTCTTCGTGGTGCTCGGGAACTTCATGCCCAAATTCCGTAAGAACTTTTTTGTTGGGATCCGCACGCCCTGGACGCTGGCCGACGACGAGGTCTGGCTCCGCACCCACCGGCTTGCGGGCTGGCTCTTTGTCGCCGGCGGACTGGTCCTCATCGTCGAGGCCCTGCTCGGCCTCCCGCCCGCATGGTCCCTGGGCACCATCGCCTTCGTCGCCTTGACGCCACTCGTCGGCTCCTACGTGTTGTACCGCCGGATCCATCCCCGCCACGAAAACGAGACGCCGCCTGCCTGAGTGGGGATCCAGACCGGCGGACGCGGGAGAGCGCCCGGCGATGGTATCTTTTCCGACGACGCCCCACGGGAGAGAGAACAGTGTTTCTTGCCGTCGAACCCCACGCCGGGGTCCGCCCGCTCGTGACCATCGTCCGACGTGCGAGGACCACCGTCGATCTCAACGTCTACATCCTCTCGAGCCGGCCGCTTCTGGCCGCACTGCGTCGGGCGGCCCGAAGGGGCGTCCGTGTGCGCGTGATTCTCGATCGCCGACCGTACGGGCTCTCCCGCCGCTGGGTCGCCCGGGAGGCCCGGCGGGTGCAGGCCACCGGTGCCCGCCTCCATTGGGCCCCCGCCCGGTTCGAGAGGGGGCCGGGACACACGGCCTTCGATCACGCGAAGTACCTGTGCACGGCTCACGTCTGTGAGCTCGGGACGGCAAACTTCGACTGGTCGGCGTTCCACCGCAACCGCGAGTACCTGGTCGTCACCGCAAGGCCTCCCATCGTGGCGGCTCTCCATCGGGTCTTCGACGCCGACTGGCACGACCGGCGTGCCGGACTCACGGCGCACCGCGCGCTCGTCCTCTCGCCCGGGACCTCGGCCTCCGCTCTTCTTCGGGTGCTCGGGCAGCCGGACGCCGTGGACGTCGAGTCGGAGGAGCTGGGCGGAGACAGGGCCATTCTTGCGGCCGTGGCACGTCGCGGGAGGAGGGTCCGGCTCCTTTTGCCCGCCACGCTTTCGGCCTACGACCAGCGGCAGGCGAAAGCCCTGGCACGGGACGGCGTCTGCGTCCGGCTCCTGCCCCGCCACCCCCTCTATCTCCACGCCAAGATGATCGTCGGGCAGCGCCTGGGTTTCGTGGGATCGGAGAACTTCACCGAGACGAGCCTTGAGCGAAACCGGGAAGTCGGAATTCTCCTCCGGGGGCCGATTCTGGTCCGGCTCAGGGCGGTCTTCGAACGCGACTGGAGACGGGGCCGGGCTCTCACAACCTGCCGCTGAGATTTCTCCGGCGTGCCCCGACGAGGCGCGCGCGAGGCGGGCCGCCGGGACGGTTTCGCCGGTTCTGAGCCCCACGTGAGGCCCGGGACCCGATCAACGGGGCGTCCCCCGTACCCGCCCGCGTGCGGCGGTGGGGAGTGGACGCTCCTTCAGGAGCGCATACCCGCGACGGCGATCACGAGGATTACCGTGGTCGTGAGAAGCACGGCTCCATAAACGAGGAGAAGAGTGGTCTTGGGACGGTACTCCCCACGGCGGAGGCGCCGAATCGTCCCGAGATAACTTGCCCCCCCCACGAGGAGGGTGGCGAGCCCCAGGAGGATGAAGGCGAGGCCCAGGCCGGAGAAGTTCGCGTGACGTGGACCCGCAGCGTGAAAAAAAACCGCGAGGCGGCGGAGGAAGAAATCGAACTTCTCGATCACAAAACCGAAAGCGATGAGGCTGATACCCGTGCGGATCCATGCCAAGAACGTCCGTTCGGCGGCGAGATGGGTGCGGGGATCGGAGGGATCGCTCACGGGGCGGTTACGCATGCCTCCGATGGTAGCCGAACGCGAGGCCAAGGGGACGCGATCGGCTTGCGCTCGACCCGGGGCCGTGCCCGTGCATGATCGGGGCGGGGGGGCGAGCGGTTGCAGTCCTTGGAAGAGGTATGTTATAAGACTCCCACACGAACGCGACAGGAGCCCATCTTGAACGCTTTCGAATCAGGCAGGCGTCTGCTGCGCTTGTGCCTCTTCGCCTTGGGCACTCTTCTTTTTCTCCCCGCCGCCCACGCCACCGGGCGTCCACCCGCTCTTCCTTTTCGCTCCGGTGTTGCTCACCTCGGCCTGAGGGACCTCGGGATCCGCGTGCGGGGACGCTTGGCCGCGATTCGAGAACCCTCGGGACGGCGATGCCTCGGCCTGCTCTGCTCCCACAACACCGCCGGGACCGACGCGGGTCGGTCTCCGGCCCGGACCCAGGGACGGGAACAATCCCGCCTCTCCACCCGAGCCTCGACCGCGTTCGGGCGCCGCCTCGTTGAGTGGACGATCGTGGCCACCCCCCTCTTCGCCCTTACGGCCAGCAGTGTCCTCGACCATCGGTTGGCTTACGACAACCACGGAATCTTCTACCGGCCCTACCAGCTCGATTTCGAGCACGGGGTCATGGCCGCCGAGGGCTTTGGGGCCCTCTGGTTCGGCGCCCGGACCCGTCTCGGACGGACGTTTTGGCAGGCAATCGACGCCTCGCTCTACACCGCCGCCACGACGACGCTGATGAAATACGCGTTCGCCCGGGCCCGACCCTACCAATCGCAGGATCCCCACGATTTCTTCCAAGGCAACTGTTGCCAGAGTTTCCCGAGCGGTGAGGTGGCGTACCAGGCCAGCGTGGTCACGCCGTTCATCGCCGAATACTACCGACGCGATCCCTGGATCTGGGGGCTCGAGCTCTTGCCGGTTTACGACGCCGCCGCCCGCATGAAAACGTGGGGGCATTGGCAGACCGACGTGATTTCGGGCTTCGCCATCGGGACAGCGTGGGGCATTTTCGCCCACGAAGAACGTGTCCCGTTCACCGTCTCGATCCTTCCCGGGGGGGTGACCGTGGGCTTTGACCGGAGCTTCTGAGATGCACCGAGACGCTCGCTTACGGCAAGACCGCACGCGCCAGGCCCCGGTTTCCGGCGTGGCACCGTCCCGTCTCGCCTTCTTCTTCCTCGCTCTTCTTTGGCTCTTTCCCGTCACGGCGCGGGGCGCCCCTTCGCTGACCCGGATCTCGACCGGACGCCCGGGCTGGTCGCTCGGCCTGGGACTTCTCTCGTACGGCTGGCCGTACCCGGACGTCACCCGCTGGACGCGTTTCGTGCCCCTCGTCAACGTCGAGGGCGACGGCTTCTACGTTCACGGACTCGACGTCGGCTGGTGGTTCTACAAAACGAAACCGTTCCACGTCTCCCTCGTCTTCACGCCGGAACTTCTTCACTTGGGACCTCGTTTTGGCCCGTTTGCCCGCGGTCTTCACGACCGCTTTGCCACCCTTCTCGGCGGTGTGCGGGGAAGCTGGATGCACCGTTTCTACGCGGTTCACCTGACCGCTCTCCGGGACCTTCTGGCCCGGAGCGACGGGGCCGTCGTCCGGCTCTCCGCCGGTCCGCGTTGGAGCGGCGACGGCTGGCGCCTTTCTTCCCGGCTCGGCGTCGACTGGGAGAGCGCGAATCAAGTGGACTACTACTTCGGGGTCCCCCCGGACCAGGTGGCTCCCGGCCGGCCTGTGTACCTTCCCGGGTCAACCGTTGACACGGACGCGACCTTGGTCATCGCCCGCCGTCTCATGGTGCTGGACACCCATTTCGAAGTCGTGGGTTCCGTCGAAGAGACTTGGTACGGGGCCACCGTTCGCGAGAGCCCTCTGGTGGATCGCGCCACCGCCCTGAGCGGTCTCGTGGGGTTCATGTTCCGTTTCCGTTGACCGGCCGACGGGCCCCTTCGCGAAACCGGTCCGCCCGAATTCTGCGGCTCACCCGATCCCCGTCGTCGCGGGCGAGGTTCGTGCGGACCCGGTCGCCGTCCCTTGGCCCGACCTCGCCGTCGTTCTGACTCCCGGATGCCTACAATGAACGGCGGGTCCTCCTTCGCACGCCCTCCGGCGTTTCATTCTCTCGTGCACTGGATCCTCGCCGCTTCCGCCGTCCTTCGCCTGCGGCAGTCGCCCGACGGCCGTCTTCTCGCCCGACGGCTCCTCGACCGCCCCGGCACGATCGTGATCGTGGGCCGCCGCCCGCCCGCGTTTCTCGCACGCTGGAGGGTTCGCGAGGCCTACGACGTGACCAATCCCTCGGGTCTCTGCCGAGGCGAGAGCCGTCTTCCGGACGGCGTCTCCCTCGTGCTTCTGGATCTCGAGCGCTGGCGGTACACCCCCCGTGCGGCGCAGCGGCACCCGGTACGCGCCACCCGCTGCGTGTCCCGCCGCCTTCGCCGTGAGGGGATCGGGCTTCTCGTGGCTCCCGGGACGGATCTCCTGCGGGGCACGCGTTGGCGTCGCCTTGGGGGCAGGATCGCCGTGCGCTATCTCCGTTCGGGGCTTGCGCCCCGGCTTTCCCTCTTCGCGTCCGCCTACGAGATCCAGAGCCAAGGGCTCGAGTATCACCCGCTCCTCTACCGTCGAACGGTCGCGGCCCTCGTCCGCCAAATCCACGCGGCTCGTCCGGGTCTCCCCGTCTACGCCGGCCTCTCGACCAACCCGCACGGGCCGCGCGTGCGGCTCGGGCTCCTTGAGCGAGACATCCGCATGACGCGGGGATTCGTCGCGGGCTACTGGCTCAACGTTCCGGCGCCCGGAGGCCATTGCCCGCGCTGCCGTCCTCCCCGCACGGGGCTCGCCCTCGCGCTCCTCGACGTCGAGACGCCGCTTTCGGGCCGCGAGGGAAAATAGGGAGGAAGCCGACGGACCGAGAGCGTCCTGTGTCGGTGGGGAGCGGACGACGGGGACCGGAGAGAGCACCCGCAGGACGACAAACGCCCCTGGACCCTGTCGCAAACCCGCTCAACCCTTGTCCGGCTCCTTGTCGGCCTTGCGCCCACGGACGGTCTTCCGCCGTCCGTTTTTGGGCGTTTGTGGATCGTGCCCCGGTTGCTGTTTCATCGCTTGCCACTTCGCGCGTCGGCGCTCTTCCTCCGCGCGTTCTTCGGCTTGTTGCTTTTCCCAGGCCCGGGCCTCGGCTTCCTGGCGCGCAACGGCGCGCTCGGCGGCAATGGGCGTCGTGCGCTCCGGGAGATTCGCCACCGCCAGGTATTCGTCGATGGCCTCCCGGGCATCGACGCAGGCAAACTCTCCAATCCAGGGAAGATTCAGCGCCCGGAACACCGGCACCCAGACGTCGGTCTGGGCTTGCTTGCGGCGGACCGAAAGCGCCGGATTGAACTGGTACCAGCCCTGGGCGACGCGCACAAACAAGGCCCTGTTGTAAGCGTACTCACGGTCGACTTCGTTGCGGGACAGCACCGCGGAAAGAAACGGCCGCTTGTTGCGTTCCGGACGGACGACGTTGGCGGGCAACGGCGCCCACGCCTCGAGTATCGTCTGCGTGTCGAAGGCGGCGTAGGGCCGCCGTTGCCGGTGCGTGAAGCGTGATTTGAAGAGCGTCCACAGCGTCTGGAAGACGAAATATTCCGAAAGCTGTCGGTCGATGCGCACCAGCCGCTCCCCCGTGTTGACGTCCACCACGGTCGGGGCGAGCAATTCAAACAGCGCGGCGAAGGGGCCGCGGGCAAAGGCCGCGTCACGGAAAGCCTCGCGCATCGCCCAGTGGAGCGCGTTCAATCCGTAGTGGTCGACCGCCTCGCGATCGGCGCCGCGCTCGAGGAGCGCCTCGGCGAGCGGGGCGTTGCCGGCCGCGGCCGCGGCCATGAGCGGCGTCTGGTTCATCGGCAGACGGTGCTCGATCCCGTACTGGTCGCACTGATGCAGCACGTCCTTGAAGTGCTTGGCGAAATACTGACTGTAGCTCTTGCGCCCCAGGGTGGCGCGTTGCTGCCGAAAGGCGTTGCCCGCGTCAAACTTTGCTTCCCGGGCCAACCAGTCGGCCAGCACCGGTTCGTCGTGGCAGGTGGCGTATTCGTAGAGCTGCAGCCGTTGCTTGCCGCCCGGGGCCTCTTCGCGAAACACCTTGATCAAGAGCGCCGTGACCTTCGCTTCGTCGAGCACCGTCCACGGGACGGGCGTCTCCCTGAGGATGTTGCGACGGATCGCCTCGGCCTGTTCCTGTTTGCCCTGAAGCTCGAGCTTGCGCGCCTCCCGCTGCCAGTCTTCGGACGTCGACTGCTTCGCCTCGACCGTCACCGCCCCCCCCGGAGCCAGGTCGAGCAACTCAAAGAGAGGGTGCGCGGTATCCGATTCAATGATGTAGAGGTTTTTGATGGCCCGCGTCAACGCCACGTAGAGCGCGTTGACAAAGAACTTGTAGACTTCCAGCGATTTGTCGCCCTTGTCTTTCGCCCGTCGGTACTCGAGCGCATCCGTCTCCAGATCCTGCTTCGCGACGCCCTCTCCGAGGACGGCGAACTCGGCCCGGTGATCGGAGACGAAACGGTAGAGCACGATATTCTCGTACTCGAGACCCTTGGCCTCGTGGATGGAAAAGAGCAAAGGGGTCGAGAAGTGCCGGCGCGCCTCCGCCTTGTCCTCGTCGCGCATCACCAGCACCGCGAACTGGGTGGATTGACGGGTCTTCCCGTTCAGTTCCTTCGTGACGCCCTCCGTGTCGGGCAGCAGACTGACACAGCCGGTGGCCCCGCCGACCGCCTGCACGAGAAAGTTGCTTTCGCGGTCAATCGAGCCGAAGCGACGTTGCTTGATCTTGAGAAGCCGGTTGGCGAGGCGCGTCGCTTCCTCCCCGTTGCGGAAGTTGGCGGCAAGGACCTTGAGCTCTTGCCGTTCCGCGAGCTCCGGGTCGTTCCAGAACAGGCTTTTCACCTTCGCCCAGGAGAAGAAGTTGGGGTGCACGATCTGGTTGGAATCGCCGCACAGAAGGAAATGGCCGGGCTTCCCGAGCGTCTTCAGAACGAGCGTCAACTGGACGGCCGTCATATCCTGCACTTCGTCAACCACGACAAAATCGTAGCGGGGCGCCGCCCGCCCTTGCCACGCATGGGACACCAGATTGAGGTCAAAGAGACCGGCTTCGCCGAGCCACGACCGGTATCTCTCGAAGAGGTCGTAGAGCGCGTCGCGGCGGCCTTCGGGGAAGATGGACTGGCGAATACCGAGCGCCCGATAGTCGTTCCGCGTCAGCGGGCCCGCGGCCCCGGCGGTGATCACCCCGCGGATCTCCTCGTACGCCTGATGACCATCGATGCCCTTGAAGGCCTGCCGCATCCGCGCGAACCAACCGGCAAAATCCCGCCAGGTGGCCTCCCGTCCCTCCGGGACCTGGAGGGATTCGACAAAGTCACGGTAGGAAAGGAAGACGGCCTCCTGCGCCGGATGCTCGTACCCGGTGGCGTAATAGAGATCGCGGGCGTTCTGGGCGAGGTAGGCGGAGAGGGTCACGTAAAGCACTTCCCCTTCGACACGCTTCAACTTCTCCAGGGTCAAGGCCGTCTTGCCGCTCCCGGCGCCGCCGGCCACGATCAGGGGAGGGGACTGACGGTAGATGACCTCCTGCGCGTCGTCAAAGGAAATCGGTTTGTCGAGCAGGTGAACGACGGTGCGTTCCGGATGCAGGTAACGCAGAACCTGCGCCTCTTGCTGGGCGTCGGTGGCGTCGCCGTCCGGGATCTTGGTTTCGTCGATGGTGGCCCCGCGCAAAAAGCGCGACTTGCCGTAGTCGTGGTTGACGATGACCTCGAGCATCAGGGCGCAGACCTCGTCGCCGTACCGTACGAGCGAGAACAGCAACCGGTCGGTGTCGTTGAGCTTGGCGCGGTAGAACTTGCCGTGACTCAGATTGACAAGCTTTTTGACTTGTGCCGCCCCGAAGTCTCCGCGGGCGATGGCGTCGGCCACCTTGCGGTAGGCGTCCGTGACACGGGACGTATCGAGGTCGATGTACTCGAGAATCTTCATGGGTTCACCTGTTCGTCGCCAGAGAGGAGGCGGTTGGCGGGCGCCCCCCCGCCAACCGCAACACCGACTTCCCGACCGGGGCGCGCGAAACATCCGGATTCGAAGGGCCGGGCCCACGGCAGGGACGATGTCCCGGAGTACCGGCACAAGACGGGAAACCATGGGTGCCGAACGATCGGGCGCCTTCCTCTCCGGGGTTCGCGATCATCAGAGGAGGGGCGGTCATCCCGCCCATCGCGTGGCGGCATCGGTTCGCCCTCGGGCCGGGGAGACGCGTGTCCGGTCCTCCGCCCCGTTGATCTCCGGGAGCGGTCGGCCTCCGCAACCGCGCGGGGAGCGGTCCGACGTCCAAGAGACCGGTGCCGCGCAAGAAGGATAAGACCCCGGGCTTCTTCGTGCGAGACCGTGGCGCGCCACAGGTCCGGGGACGGGCGCCCCCCTTCACGACGCCGGTCCCCCGTTCCTTCTCCACCACGCGCGCAGTCCGTCCCGTTCGAGCACGACGGCGAACGCAACGGCGCCGGCCAAGGGGAAGAGGGCCGCGACCAAGGGGACCCCGCCTTTGGCGAGCGCAAGCCCGGCGATCATGAGCACGAGCCCCGCAAGGGCGTGGGGCCACACCTCGCGGAGCAAACCGCTCGTGCCGAGGAGCAGGGTGGCGTCAAGAAGGCTCCATCCCGCCCAGGTGTACGCGGCGCCCGGGAGACCGACATGGACAAGAGCCCACCAGAGAGCGGCGAGAAAAAACGGAGCCTCGCCGCAGCGGATCCAGGCGACGCGCGACGGGCGGCCCGCGGCCTGAAGAGCCACGTAGCCCACGAGGGCGAGGCCGGCCGCCCAGGCGCCCACGAGGAGAGTCCGGGCCAGAGGCGCGGCGCGGACGGCGAAGCTCCCGCCGATCCACCAGCGAAGGAACGGCTCCGCGAGGAGAAGCGCCAGGAGAAGAGCCGGGGTGAGGAGCGCCACAAGATGGCGAAGGGTTCGTGCACCGAGCGCGTGGGCGTCGGCCGGCGCCAGCGCGGAGAGCCTGGGGAATAGCGCGCGCGTGACCGACGCGGGGAGCACGCGCGTCCGTGCCGCGAGATTGAAGGGCACGACGTATTCGGTGACGGCGACCGGGCCGAGAAGCGTGGCGATCGCAAAACGGTCAAGGAAGTCCATGACGGGGGTGACGAGCCCGGTGAGCGTGACCCAGCCACCGTAGCCGAGGAGACGGCGCATCCAGAGTTTCTCGAGACGCGGGCGGGGCAGGGGACGGGCCGCGTTCAACGCCGCCCACCCGAGGGGGACGAGCATCAGGAGACGGGCGACCACCACCGTCGTGATCATGAGGACGAGGTGGGGGCCCACGAGGAGCGCCGCGACGAGCGGGCCCGTCTGGAGAAGGACGTTCGTCGCGAGCTGGATCCCGTTCAGGAGAAGAAAACGTTCCCGGCCTTCCAGGGTGCCCGACAGCATGAACCCGAGGGTGGTGGCGGGCACAGCCGCGGCCATCAGGGGAAGGACCTCGAGGAGATCGCGACGTTCGTGCGGGGAGAGGAGAAAGACGTGGCCGACGAGGAGGGGGAAGAGCACGGCCAGAAGCCCCGCGCCCACCACCCCGGCGACGAGATTGAGCACGAGCGCGTGGAGGAAGATCCGCCCTCGTTCTTCCGGATGGCGGGCCACAAACCCCGCCGTGGCCCGCGAGGTGCCGAGCTCGAACGCGCCGAAATAGCCCAGAAGAAGCCAGACGATCGTGAGGATGCCGTAACGTGCCTCACCGATCGTCCGAAGATAGAGCGGCACCGTAACGAGCGAGACGGCGAGCGTCCCCGCGCCCAGGCCGATGTTGTAGAGGCTGTTGCGGGAGAGACTCAGCGCGGCCTCGGCAGGAAGGGTTCGCCGCCTAGCTTAGCGGCTCGCCGTCCGTTCGTCCCGGCGGGCGTCCCGCCCGGGCGTCAGCGCACCGTCCGCGCGAGCACGGCGCCCACAAAGGTGGCGCCAAGGGAAATCGTCACCGACCCCAGGATGTAGAGGAACGCCTTGACCAACTCGCCCCGCTGAATGAGGAAGTAGGTCTCGATCGAGAACGTCGAGAACGTCGTGTACGCGCCGAGCCCTCCGATCAGGATTCCCGTTCGCAGCTCGGGACTGATGCGCGCGTGCTCGAGGGTAAAAAAGAAGAGAAAACCCATGAGGAACGACCCCACGACGTTGATCGAGAGCGTGGCCCAGGGGAAGCCACGCCCGAGGAGGTCCTGAACGCCGATCGTCTGGCCGTAACGGAGGAACACCCCGAGGATCCCGAAGGCGACGAGGTAGACGAACGTCACAACCGTGCTCCAAGGAGCGAGAAAACAGCGCCCTGAACCTCGAGTGTCCCCACCGGGTTGGGGCCCGAGCCGGCGACAGCGGGCGTCGAACGATCCATGCCTCCTCCTCGAAGGTGGTGCCTCGCGGGCCCTTGCGGGTCCGCACGCAGAAGTCATCAGCCGAGGAGGCGGTTGAGGGTGGACTTCATCACCTTGCGTCGGTATGTATTTTATCACGCGGACCGAAACGCCCGCGGGCGGGGCGGGGAGGGCCAGGGCGGACGGGAGCCCTCCGGCGGGCGGGCCATCGGCTATAATCCGCCTGTCCCGTGGGGCTGTCCTCACGGAACGGGCGGTCGTGACCGCCCCCCGCCTTGCCTCACCGCTCCCGCGGGAGGCCTTTGTCCGAGAGGTCCCGAGCGCGATGCGCCACTACGAAGTTGTTTTTCTTGTTCACCCCGATCAGAGCGAGCAGGTTCCCGGCATGCTCCAGCGCTACCGGAGCCTGATCGAAAACGGGTCGGGCATCGTCCACCGTAACGAAGACTGGGGGCGGCGCCAGCTCGCCTACAGCATCAACAAACTGCACAAGGCCCACTACGCGCTTCTGAACATTGAGTGCGACGACGCGACCCTGAGCGCCCTTGAGGAGGCCTTCCGCTTCAACGACGCGGTCCTCCGTCACATCATCATTCGCCGCGGAGCCCCCATCACGGCCATGTCGCCGATGATGCGTGACCGTCAGGAGAAGGACGCGCGGGAACGCGAACAGCAGCGCCTCGCCGCCGAACGGACGCTCGCCGGGCAGGCGGAAGAGGGGGAAGGACAGCCCCGTGAGGAGGCGGATCCTGACGCCGAAACCGACGCCGAAGCCGAAGCCGAAGCCGAAGCCGAAGAAGCCGGCATCGGCCTCTCCGACGAATCGCCGGACGAAGAGGACGAGTCCTCCTCGCCGGACGACGCTTCCTGACGCCCGAACGCCCCCGGAGATTTGCCATGCCGCCCCGTTTTCCCGCCCGTCGCCGCCGCATTCTGGCGCTCGG
>JAKAQQ010000004.1 GCA_021819635.1 Pseudomonadota bacterium | reverse complement strand
CCGATCTCCGAAGAGACCCTGCAACGCGACCGTCGGCTTCTGCGCGACGGGGTGATCGCGCGGGCCGTGCTGCAGGGCGGCCGCGCCGAGGCGGCGGTGGCGCAGGCCAATTTGCGGGCGCTCGAAGCCCGGGAAGCGGAGCAGGCGTTGCGGGCGCCGTTCACGGGCAGCATCGATTACCAAATCGCGCCCGGCACGGTCGTGGCGGCCGGAACGCCCGTGGCCACCCTGAGCGGCCGCGGTCGTCCCTGGCTCGAGGTCATGCTCCCGCCGTTTGAGGCCGCCCGCCTGCACCTCGGCGACCGGGTGGGATTGAAAACGGGTTCCTGGAAGGGTTGGGGCCGGGTGCGCAGCGTCGGTCAGAGCGCACGCCGCTCGGGTCTCGTCGACGTGATGGTCGCTCTTCCGCGCGGCAATTCTCTTCTGCCCGGAGAGTGGGTGACGGCGGACTTTCGCCGCTCCGGGCCGGCCTCTTGGGTCGTGCCCCAGGCGGCCATCGTCCAGCAGGGCGCGCAAACGCTGGTCTACGTGGACGTGCGGGGCCGCGCCCAACCGGTCGGAGTGCGGGTGCGCTCCACCCGGGCGGGCTACGCCTGGGTGCTCGGTCCGTTGCAGCGTGGGGAACGCGTGGTCGTTGAGGGAGCGGGCCGCCTCGTCCCCGGCAGTCGCCTGGGCGGACCCCCCTGATGCAGGTCTACCTGCGTTATCTCTGGGCCACGCGCTACACGCTGCTGCTCCTGGTCGGTCTTCTTCTCGCGGCCGGGTACGTGGCGTTCCGGAAGATGCCCGAGAGCGTTTTTCCACGGGTCGATTTTCCCAAGGTGGCGGTGCTGGTGCACACCCAGGATCTCCCCATGAGGTTCATGCTGATCGACGTCACCCGTCCGCTCGAGGAAGTGGCCAAGGGCGAGCCCGGGGTGACCCTGGTGCGTTCTCAGACCGGCAACGGGCTGAGCAAACTGCATGTCTATTTCAGCCCGAAGACCAATCCGGAATTGGCCTACCTCATGCTTCAGGCGCGCCTGTCCCACGTTCCGCTTCCTCCCGGGGCGGGCATGAGCGTGCGCCTGATGACGCCCAACATCTACCCGCTGGTCCAGTACGCGCTGGTCTCCAACCGTCTCGACAGTTCGGCCATGATGCCGACGTTCGCCTTCGTGCTGCGTCCCGCACTGCTCTCTCTGCCGGGGGTCTACCACGTCGATGAAACCGGGCGGGGGTGGCCCGAAGTCCACGTCCTTTTGAGTCCGCGCCGCCTCGCTCAGGATCGTCTCACGGCCGCGGAGGTGACCGATGTCCTGAGGGCGCATCAGGGACCTTTCTTCTCGGGCGTGCTCCACGCCTTCCACCAGCAATTCATCCTCGCCACCACCCCGCGTCCCCGGACCCCCGCGGCTCTGGCGCGGCTGCCCCTGCCCTTGGGCCCCCTCGACCGTCGGGGTGAACGGGCCTCGATTCCCCTGGGCGCGTTGGGCCGCGTGCGCATCGGGCCGCCCCCCCTCATCCGCCAGGCGGCGGTGGCGGGGTACCGTCACGCCTTGATCCTCAACGTGTCGGCCCAGCAGGGGGCCGACCAGGTCGCCGTGGCCCGGGCCGTCCGCACCCGCCTTCACCAACTGGCGCGGCGCCTGCCGCCGCATCTTCATCTCGTCCCCATCTACGATCTCAGCCACCTCATCACCACGAGCCTGACCGACGTCTGGACGGCCCTGGGCCTCGGAAGCCTGGTGGCCTTCGTGGTCGTCCTTCTGTTCCTGGGCCGATGGGACGGGGCGGTGGCCACCCTGGCCGTCGTGCCTCTTGCGCTGGCGGCGACCATGCTGGTGCTCCACGCCCTGGGGTTCGGGATCGACATCATGACCTTGGGCGGGATGACGGCGGCCATCGGGGCGCTGGTGGACCACGCCATCGTCATTGTCGAGCGCGGCCTGCACGGCCTCGAGGGCGATGCCTCGGCGCGCCGAGAGACGGCCTTGCGGCGCATCCGCGACATCCTCCCGCTCATGACCTTGGCCACCCTCACGGCCTGCGTGATCTTCCTGCCTCTGGTCTTTCTCTCGGGGACCATCGGCCTCCTCTTTCGCCCGATGGCGATCACCATCGTCGTGGCGTTGATCACCTCGCAGCTGATGGCCATGACCGTCACGCCCGTCTTTGCGCTTTGGATCGCGACCCGGGCGCGGCGCATCCACCGTCTGTGGGGCGAGCGCTGGTTGCGTCGGCACTACGGCCGCTTGCTGGTCCGGGGGATCCGGCGACCCTGGCTGACCGTGCCCGTGGTCCTGGTTCTCCTGGTGGCGGGGGGGGTGAGTGTCGCGCGTCTTCCGACCGCGTTCCTTCCCCGCTGGGACGAGGGCATCTTTGTGGTGCCGTTTCGCACGCCCGTGGGCAGCAGCGTGCGCGAGACCGTGCGGGTGGGACGCGCGTTCATGGCCGTGGCCATGCACAACCCCAACGTGCGCCGGGTTTCCCTCGTCGTGGGCCGCGGCTTCAGCAGCGCCTACGCCACGCCGAACAAGGGCGGTCTGAGCGTGGTGCTTCGCAACAACCGCCGGGAGGGCGCCGCCACGGTCATGGCCGCGTTACGGCGCGCCTTCCGCCGCGTGGCGCCCGACCTGACCACGCTCGAAACCATGCAGCTCATGATCAACCGTCTGGGCAATCTTTCCGGCGCCCACGCCCCGCTCCAGGTGGAGCTCTTTGGCCAGGGCGCGCGCACGCTGGAACGGTACGGAGCCCGCCTGACCCGGATTCTTGAAGCGAGCCACGATTTCCAGTCCATTGTCTTCAAGGCTCCCTCCACGGGGCCGGAGCTGGCCGTCGTTCCCTCGACCCTGGCCACGCTGGAGGGGTTTTCTCCGCACTCCCTGGCCAGCGCACTCAAGGTCCGCTTCTGGGGGCGGCGGGCGGGGTTTCTCTTCCACGGCGACCAGATCCTGCCCATCCGTGTCCAGGAGACCGGCGACGCAGGCCTCATCCCCCAGGAACTGGCCGCGGTTCCGGTCCGCCTGCCGAACGGAATGCTGGCGCCGCTCGCGCAGAGCGCGGACGCGCGGCTCGAACCCATCGTTCCTTACGTGACCCACCAGAACCTGGTGCCCTACGCGGTCATCAAGCTGAGCCCACGGCCGGGGGAAGGGCTTGCGCAGGCGGCGGCGCGGGCGCGCAGGCTCATTGCGACGCTGCGCCTCCCGGCCGACGTGACGAGCACCATCGGGGGGTACTACCGCGAGCAAAAAAAGAGTTTTCGGCAGATGCGGCTCATCCTGGTGGCCGCCCTGGGGATCCTTCTGGTGATGCTCGGGTTTCAGTTCGGGAGCCTGCGGGCGGCCCTGATCGCCATCCTCGCCGTGGGTCTCGCGGCCCCGGGGGCGCTTCTGGCCCTGCTGCTCTCCCGCACGGACCTGGACAGCACGGCGTTTCTCGGCATCTTGCTCGTCTTTGCCATTGCGGTGAACAACGTCATCCTGATTTTTGCCCGCGCGCGGCAACTGAGCGGCAACCACCCCCGCCCGGCCAGCGTTGTCTTCGCCGCCCGCCAGCGCCTGCGCCCCATCGTGATGACCATGCTGGCCGACGTGCTGGGGTTCCTGCCCCTCGCCGTCGGCATCGGCCGGGGGACCGGGCTTCTGGAGCCCTTGGCGATCTCGGTCATGGGCGGACTCATTCTGGCGACGGTGATGACGCTCTGGCTGGCGCCGGTCCTCCACGTGGTCGTTCGACGCAAGGCCTGAATTCCTGGGGCGAGATGCCGCTACGCGCACCGGAGGAAGGGTGGGCCGCGGTGGCCCTGAAGACGGGGTGTGTCAGGGGACGGTGCCTTGTCGGAACATGCCGCCCGCCGTGCCCGCACTCTCGCCCCGGTGTTTTGCGAAGGAGGGGTTGCCGACCGAGGTCCTCGTCTTGCTCGTCTTGCCCCCGCTTCTCGCACGCCGAAGCCCATAAAGCCGTCGGTGCTGCCCTCGAGGGCGTCTCGAACGACGGGGCGACAAGGACGTCGTGGGTGGATTCTCCACGCGCTCCAGGCGACGACGGACGTCCCGGGTCTGATTGGCACGCCGCATCTCGGCCGTGACGAATCGCACCCTTCCGGACGATTGCGAGCGCACCGTACGCAGCGTTGTGGAGCGTCGCGCCATGGGTGTGGGTCACGTCGAGCGCCGACAGAGGTGGCTTACGGTTCGACTCCATCGTCGTGCGTGCGTGCGCTCTGCAGTCTTTCCATGATTTCCTCGATCCCGAATTGAACTTTGGCGGGAATGCGCCCGCGCGGATAAAAGTTCTCGATCAAGGCCAAAGCCGCTTTGGCGTCACGAATGCCGGTTTCCTTCGCCAAAAAACGGATGTCTGCAAGATCGTGCGCGTCGGTGCCGGCGATACGCATCGCCATGCACTTCATGGCGAAGAGGTATTCCGGCGCCGGTGCATAGACCCGTAGCCCCCCTTGCGGGGAAGGCTCGAAAAGCTCGAGCGCCTGCATGCGTTCGTGCCCGGAGGTAAACCTCTTCACGGCATCATTAAGCCAATCTGCCGGCCACTGCTCCTCTTCGGCAATTCTTGCCACGGCCCGGCGCAGGAATGCGTGCCCGCCGCGCGCGACGGCGTCGACGTCGCGGGTGGACGCCCTCGCGTCAAAAGCCAATGCCATCGCCGCCCCGCCGTAAACCGACAGGTCCACAAACACGCCTTCGGCCTTGGCCGCCGCGTCAAGCTTCGCGAGTCCCCGCAAGATATCCGCTTGGCTCAGCAACGCCATGGCAGGCCTCCAAAGGTTTAGCCCGCGTCGCTCGGCGCGGAACGCCGCGGGCGGTCCAGCGGATCCGCTTCGACAAAGATCATCCGTCGGCGGAACGCCGCGGGGCTCTGCGCCAGCAAAATGGCCTTGAGTGATTCGAGCCCGCCCGGGAAAAATGGCCGGTGCAAAAACCGTTCGGGTTGCCAGGTCCAGCGTGGCACGGGCAGATGCTCGCGCTGAGCCAAGTGCTCGGCGGTGGCGGCCAGATAGGCGTTCATCCGGGCATCGGGTCCGATCGGTGGCTCCGGCGCGAGCATGGCCGCGCGCGCGGCTTGGTCGGGTTCCGTGTAAAACGCATCCAGGAACTCGCGCAGAAACGCATCTGTATTCCCCCATGCCTGCCCGGACACCGCCACCGCCTTCAAGGAGCGCGGGCGTTCGTGGGTCGCATCGGCAGGGTTCATACCGCCCCCGCGCTCGTTGAAGGCGCTCCCCGTACCGAGGGCCGCCACGCCGGGGGCGTGCTGAGGGCGTGCACGGCGCCCCGCACCCGGCAAGGGCACCGGCCCTCCGCGGCCACGGTCGCGAGAAGCGCCTTGACGGCCGTGCTGACCGCTGGCTCCATGGCCTCTGGGCCCGGCTCAGCACTCCGCTTGAGATCTTCGTTCGCGCGTGCGTGCGGCATGATGGTCTTGGATGTGCGTCCCACGATCCGCCTCGGCTCATGTTCGAAGGCATTGTACCCCCATGGCCACTGTTGAATTCCGAACGGGTCGGGGCATGGGTCGCATGCCGTTGGAGACCCTGAGGAGGAGCGGCGATCAGGGTGGAGGCGAAGCGGCTCGAGGTGGTCCCGGGGATTGGCGCGCCTTGGTGCGTGCGCGATGCGGCCTTCGATGCCACGGCCCGGACGTTGGCGGTGGCCGTGGATTTTGCCGCGGGCAGCCGGTTGGGACACCCCGAGGGGATCGGAGAACACGCGGACCACGACACCGCGGTGAAGCGCGACCGGCACTTGAACGTCTTCCCGTATGAGTGCGTTCTTGAGATGCGTGCTCCGGTGTGAAACTGGCCGGCGGGAGTGTCCGTCCGGCCGTGCCCGCCTTCGGGGGGGAAGTTGGCCGGCTTCAGGCGGCTCTTTGAGGACCGGATCCTGGTGTTCTCCCGGGAGATGCCCTTCCGGGCGGTGGCGCGGTTGACCGGGATGAGCCCCCACCGGGCAAGGAGTCTCCGCGACCGGTACGTGGACCCGACCGTGGCTCCGCAGGACCTCCCCGGGGTGGAGACCCCGACCGTTGATGAGAGCTCCCAAGACCGAGGGCACGATGACGTGACGGCCGCTGCCGACAGCGCCTGCCGGGCCGTCATCCTTCCTGCACGCGCGTCTCCCGGGCGCGCTTCTTGGTCCATCCGTGGAGCAAGACTGCCCCGCGTCGAAACCAGCTATTTCGCCCCCCAATCCTTCGGATGGGCCGAAGCTCCTTCGGGGGCTCCCTTCCACCGGGCGGGTCTTGCCTCCTCCGAGCCCGACTCGGGAGATTTCCGGCGCGATCCCGGGCCCCGCGGTCGTACCCCCCCCGGGAGGACCGTTTCCCAGCGGGGGAAGCGGTCAGCCGTCCGGCCGCGGCCTTTCTCTCCCCCCGTTCACCCACTTCCCCCGGGTCTCGCGCTTTTTGCATCCAAACGGCTCCGGGCGGCATCCAAGCTGTATCCTTCGCCTGGAGATCCACCATGTATCTGTCACACTCCTCCCAGCTGACCCAGATCCTCCCCCTCCTCATTCCGATCGTCGCCATCATCGCCAGCTTCGTGTACGCGGGCTGGGCCGCGCATCTACGACACAAACTCTTGATGAAACTGGCCGAGACCGGGCAGCCGATTCCTCCGGAAATCCTCAAGGCGGACCAGCGCCGGAAGCGGGGTCAGCTCTCGCCGCGCAGCGGCCTTGTCCTCACCAGCATTGGCATCGGCATCGTGCTCTTCGGGTGGGTCCTGGGCAAAATCCCCATTCTGGGCGCAGGCCTGATCCCGCTCTTGCTCGGACTCGGTTTGTTCCTCTCCTTCGTGATCGAGAGGCGCGAGCGCGGGGCGCGCACCGACTCGGACACGATGGCCCCACCCTCCTGAACCCGCCGGCCTGCCCGCCGATGGACACGTGCGACGAAGCGCTCCTGATCGAGAGGGCGCGCCGGGGGGAGCAGCGGGCGTTTGCCGAACTCGTCCGCCTGTACCAAGGTCCGGTGCGTGCGCTCCTCCGCCGCTTGAGCGGAGGCCAGCACGCGCTCGCCGACGACCTCGCGCAGGAAACGTTTCTGCGGGCCTGGTTGAGCCTGCCGCGGTTCCGAAACGAGGCCCGCTTCGGTACCTGGCTCTACCGTATCGCCTACAACGCGTACCTCATGCACGCACGCCGCGCGCGACGCGTGGTCGAGTTCCCCCTCGATCCCGATACCGGGGAAGAAACCGCACCCGCAACGCCCGCGGCCGGTCCGGACGAAGTGGCCCGAAGCGAGGTCCGTCAGGCGCTCCGGATCCTGAAACCGGCGGAGCGGGCGGCGATCGTGCAGTGCTACTATCTCGATTTGAGCCACGCGGAGGCCGCGCTGGCCCTCGGTTACCCGCTCGGTACGCTGAAATCCCATCTCCGCCGGGCCCTGCGCAAGCTGCAGGACTACCTCGGTGAATCCGTCGCGAAGGAGGGTCTCCGATGAAGAACCGCTTCCCTGCCCACCCCGGGTCCGATCCGGGGGTTCCGGAAGGCTTCGGGCCGATCGAGGCCCGGCTGCGTGCCGACGCCGCACGCGAACCGCCCATCCCCGACGAGGGGTTCACGGCGGCCGTCATGGCACGCCTGCCGCCGCAGCGGGTCGCCTCGCTCTGGCGTCCGGCGATCCCCTATCTCATCGTTGCCGTGGGCACGACGGCGGTCCTGCTCGCGGGGGTTCTCACGCAGCACGTCGGGATCTGGCCTAACCTGCTCGTGGGCGCCGCGGTGGGCCTGACTGTCCTCGACGGCTTCGACGTGCCGTGGCCCTGGGATTTCTTGGACGCACTGTAGCCTTCTCCCGAGGGAGGGCTTCGCGGTGGGGCCCGCTCGCCGCGCCGGCCGCGGACCAGAGGGATCCCGACGACGGGTGAGGGGCTGACCGCGCTCTCCTCCCGTCGGTCCTGCGTCGTCCGGCCCGATCAAGGGGGCTCGGAAACGATGCCCGTTGTCTCGAGCGACCGCGGACCGTGGCCGCGCGCGGGCGCGGGTCACACACGGGGGCGCACGACGTGTCCAGGTCGCTGGCCAGAGACGGAGTGAGCAAAAAGCTGCGGAAAGCCGACAGGCTTAGACGGGCTTGTATACTTTTTCCAGAGGGGAAGCCCCCTGCAAATGGCTCGACCCTAACCATGGACCATGGGAGTGCATCTCCAGTGACGTTCGCGCGTTCGTTTTTTCGCAAGGCCAGCGGCTTGACGGCCGCCGGCCTTGCTCTCCTGACATTGACGGGCTGTGTCAGTACCGCATGGCTTGCGCATCAAATCGTTCGGCCGTCCCCCCCCTCGCACTCGTACAAATTGTTCGTGCAGGCATTCGCGGAACCGTTTTACACGCATCGGCTGATCCTGGCCGTCCCGGCCCCGGATGCCGGAACGATCGTCGCCAGTGTGATGCGGCCGGCAGACTACGACCCCGAGATCAGCGTCAAATATCGGGCAAATGCAGGAACCGCCCGAGGGGACGGGATGAGCCTCAGCTTCCCGCACATGCCACCGCCGCCGGGACTTCCGTCCTTCAAGCGACTGTATCAACGGCACCGCCTTGCGGCAGTTGGGGAACTCTTCCGGAGGTGGATCCCGACCCTGAAACACCGGGCGCCGATCGGCACGATCCTCATGATGCCTGGCTTCGGGCTGGACAAAAACAGCCTTCTTCCGTGGGGGCTGTTTTTTGCCGACCGGGGCTGGCGCGTTGTGCTGGTCGATCTCCGGGGTCAGGGGGCATCCCAGTCACCTTATTTGACTTGGGGCCTACGAGATCGAGAGGATCTTCACCGTTTGGTGGCTTTGTTGCAACGTCGCCACCTGCTCGTGGCGCCGTGGCTGTATTTCGGTGTTTCGTACGGTGCCGGTGTGGCCCTGATGGCGGCTCCTGGATTGCCTCGACCCGACGGAGTGATCGCGGTGGCCCCCTGGGCGGACGCACAAAAGGTGATTGCACGGGGGGGGCACAGGATGGGCGGCTGGGTGATGGGCGGCTGGCTCTCGTGGCTCGTGCCGAGCGTCAAATCCCCGGAGTGGGGCCGCGCCGAAAGGACGGCAGGCCACCTTGCGGGGATCCACTTGCGCGATGCCATGCCGATACGATCCGTGGCCTCAATTCGGGCCCCCGTTCTCTACTTGGGTAGTCGGGCCGATCGCATCGCGCCGCCATCGGAGTTGCGGGCGCTTGCCGGAAAGACCCCGCAGGCAACCTTGGTGCTCCTGCCGGGCCTCCCGCACACAATAGCCGTGACAGACGTTCCTGGATTTTGTCCCGCGATTACCCACTGGCTGACGCAGGCCTTGCATCAAACCCCGAAAAAAACCTGTGATGTCCGGAGACGCGTGAGTCGGGGCAAAGTCGTCGAGACGTATTTTGGGTCCGCTCCGAAGAAACGGCCGGCACGACGAAATACTGGGGCGCGTCCTGAAAGTTCTGGCTGATGGCTTGCGGAACCGATAGCCTGGCAGATGAAGCAGCCGGCGCTGCCCTCGAGGGCGTCTCTATCGGCGGGGCGACAAGGATGTGGTGGGCGGCTTCCACTCGCTCAAGGCGACCACGGAACCGTCCCGGGGCATCTGATGGGCATACCGTTCGTCGGCCGTGACGAACAGACCCTTGCGTGTGATTGCGAGCGCATGGTACGCAGCGTCGTAGAACGTTACGCGATGAGTGCGGGTCAAGTCGAGTGCCGCCGCGAGCCACGGGACAGACGGGGGCGCCTCCTCCAGACCGAACTGCATCATGGCGGCCATCCAGCCGGAAGCTTGTGCCGGAAAGCGGCGCGCCACGGTGTTGCCGGCTTCGTAGAGCCAGAGTCCGGGCACGAGTGCCCGGACGAGGTCGTTCACGATCGCCGTACGCAGACGAAGCGCCTGGTCCAAGTCCGGCTCCTCTTCCGAGGGCAGCACCCATTTGAGCAGAACGGAGGCGTCGGGCACGACGAGCGGCGCCGGCATCAGGGATCCCGCCCCCGGTCCTCGCGAATCCACCTCGCCACCTCGTCCGCACTGACCTTGGGCAGCTGCCGGCGCAGTGCATCCATCTGACGCACCGCGTCTCGGCGCCGACGGCGGCCCGTCCAGTCCCGCAGCGCTTCGTTGATCGCGCGGCTGCGCTCGCCCGCAGGAATCCGCTCGAGGACCTCCCAGGTGTCCTCGTCGATCATGATGTTGATGCGTTTGCTCACGATCGCCGTGGCCTCCGAGGGAGCGATGCGGTGTGTATAGTATTCCACACTCTGGAGGTCACTGCCCACGCTCCGAGCCTCGCGCGTCAGCGGTCGGGGCCCGATCTTCTACCCCGGGTCCGGCAGGCCTGTCCACGCTTGCCGGACCGCGCAGGCCGCGACCGGGTCAGCGTCGGGACGACCAGGGATTGACGAGGGTTACGCCGGTCGTCTCGAAGTCGGCCACATTCCGGGTCACGACGGTCATGCCGTGCGTCAGGGACGTGGCCGCAAGGTACGCATCCCGCTCGGGGCGAGGATCGGGCACATGGAGTTGGGCACAACGACGTGCGGCAGCAGCGTCGATCGGCAGCGTGCGTTCGGAGAATTCCGGAAGCACACGGTTGTCCACCCAGGCGCGCAGCCGTGCCCCTTGCACGACGTCCCGCCGCTCCACGCGGAGAATGCCAAGCTCCAGCTCCATGACGGTCACGACCGAGATGTCGCAACTCGTTGCGTCCACGCCCGACAGCCATGCGGCCACGTTGGCATCGACGTTGCCGTCGCCGGCCTTGCGCAGCTCGAAATTGACGTTGGCATCAAGCAGGAACATCATTCAAAAGTTGCGGGCGAGGGGAGCGCGCGTGACCGGGGGGTCTCAATTTCGATGTCGGCCAAGCCGGACATGGCCAACGCCTCGGCGAGGTTCCGACGGCTTCCAATCAGTCGCTGGTATTCCTCGATGCTCAACAGCACGTGCGTCGGTTTGCCACGATTCGTGACGAACATTGGGCTGTTTCTGGCCGCGTTTTTGGCGCGGGTGACGTCATGGTTCAGTTCCCGGCTTGAGAAGGTCGTGATGGTCACGGCGGCAGCTCCTGACGGACGCTATGTAGCGTGTGTGACTGCCTCTTGCGGCTTCTACAACCCAACGGCCTTGGTTCTGTTTGGGCTCAGCTCTGCGGAAGGGCCGGGACAAGCGAGCACCGTCAGCGTCCGAGAGGGCGGTGTGCGGGCCACGGAAGGGGAGGGGTTCCGGGTCCCGGGTGAACAAAGGACCCCGCAAAACCGCGGGCGTGCTCTCCCGCAGGTGGCCTTGAACCCCGGTCGATGTTCTCGTTGTGCCAGCGAAGCGCCGCGGAGTCGGGCGCGGCACCCTTCCTCCGTGATGTGTGTCGGGCCATTCTTGTCTACTTTTGGGGACACGCGGGTCACGCCCTGATTCAGTTCCCGTCAGGAGAGGGCCGGGGGGGTCGTGACGGCAGCCATGACCCCGTCCAGCCCGGCGAGCGCGGATCGTACCGATTCCGCGCTCGCCTTGCCTCGACTCAGGGATCTACAGCGCCCGAGGGTCGCAGATCCGGGAGTGCACTCCGATCACGGCCGGGGACGTGCCGCACCAGCGCAGCGGCCACACGGGCTCTCTTTCCTGGCGGTGAGCAGCGCCTGGATAAAGGCGGGATTGCCAAACAGAGTTTTCATCCCCGCGTGCAGCGCGCGATCCAAGGCAATTGCCGCGTTGGATCCCGACGCGAGTATGCCGCTTGTCTTTCCGGTGGCCAGAATGTCCTTGGAGAACACCTCCCTTCTTCCTTTCGTCAGGACGGTGACCGCCATGTTCAACCGGGCCACGGCTTCCCCCTCGAGCAAGCCGAGATGGAAGGTGTTGTGGAACTCTTTGACGATGGCGTTCACAACGACCGGGCCGTTGCTTCCCGTACCAAACCCGCGGGCCGCAAGCTCTTCCTCAATGGCGCTTTGCACGGTCTTCGAGATCGGCTCTTTGGCGTAGATGGCGGCCATCGACTCGCCAAAGCCGTTTTTCTTGCTGCCGACTCTCTTGCGCGCCTTGTCGTTCTTGACAACGACACGGACGACGATGTTTCGTGCTCGTGGCAGGACCGCCACGTTTTTCTCTGGGCGATAGGTCAGCGGGGCGGTGCCCGTGATCAAGGCGCATCCAGAAAGCATCGGGGCCATGATGAGGATGGCCAGAAGCGGTTTGCGTAACATTTGCGTCTCCTCCTCGTTGAAGGGCTGTTTGGACACCGAGCGCAACACCTCGACGATGACCTGATTGGTTGCGCCCACCGGCATCAG
>JAKAQQ010000242.1 GCA_021819635.1 Pseudomonadota bacterium | reverse complement strand
CACCCTATAAAGCGCGGAAGCGCCTGACACCCCCGTCCCCCAATTCCCTCCCGCGGAGAAACACGATGACGATCGAAACCTCCCCCCTGAGCTACCGTCACGAAGACACCGACCTCGACGGGCACCTCGCTTGGGACGCCGCGCGCCACGGACGGCGCCCCGGCGTCCTCGTCGTCCACGAGTGGATGGGCCTCGGGGAGCACGAGCGCAAGGCCTGCGAGCGGCTCGCCCGGGCCGGCTACCTTGCCCTCGCCGCCGACATCTTCGGACGGGGGCACACGCCGCGCAACGCCGAGGAGGCCCAGGAGAACGCCGGACACTACCGGGGAGGAGACCGCGGTCTTCTCCGCGCCCGGGCCCGCGCCGGGCTCGAGGCGCTCCGCGCCCACCCGCTCTGCGACCCCGAACGCCTCGTCGCGCTCGGCTTCTGCTTCGGCGGGACCACCGTCCTCGAACTCGCCCGGGACGGGGCGGACCTCCGCGCCGTCGCGAGCTTCCACGGCGGGCTCGACACCCCGCGCCCGGCCCAGGCCCGGAGTCTTCGGGCGCGGGTCCTGGCGCTCCACGGCGCCGACGACCCCTTCGTGACCGCGGACCACGTCCACGCCTTCGAGGACGAGATGCGCCACGCCGGGGCCGACTGGGTGCTCGTCGCCTACGGCGGGACGGTGCACAGCTTCACGAACGAGGGGGCCGGGGACGAACCCGCGAAGGGCTTCGCGTACAACGTGAAGAGCGCCCGCCGGGCCTGGCGGGCGATGGAAGAGTTCTTCCTGGAGGCCCTGGTCTGAAGCCAGACTCCCGCCGGGACGTGGGGGGCCTCCCCTCCCTCCCCGGCGGGGACCGCGGTCCCTCAGCGCAGGCCTTGGACGTAGGAGGCCACGGCCTTCATCTGTGCGGGCGTCAGCCTCTTGGCAATGTCGTTCATGATCCCGTGCGGCGAGGGCCGGCGGTTGTGCGCGAAGGCCACGAGCTGCAGGACCACGTAGGCCGACCACTGACCGGCGAGGCGCGGGTAGGCCGCGGGCTCGTTGCCGCGCCCGTTCACCCCGTGGCAGGCCATGCAGGCCGGGACGTGCTGCTTCGGAAGCCCGCCCTGGTAGATGCGTCGGCCGAGGGCGACGTAGCGCTTCCGGGCAAACCCGGGGGTGGTCTTCTGGGCGCTGAAATAAGCGGCCACGTCCTGCATTTCGTCGGGCGTCAGGGTGGAGGCCATCGCCTGCATGATGGCGTTCTTCCGCACGCCGTGCTTGAACTCGTGGAGCGCCATGACGATGTAGGCCTGCCCCTGCCCCGCAAGCTTGGGAAAAGCCGACGTCAGGCTGTTGCCGTCAGGGCCGTGGCAGGCGCTGCAGACGCTCGTGGCAAGCGCGGCTCCGGCGGCCGGCGACGCGGCCCGGGCGAGGCGGAGCGTGAGCGGCACCACGAGGAGGAGAAGGGCGGGGACGGCGGCGGACAGACGCGGACGGTTCATGGGACGACGGCTCCGTAGGGGGCGCGGGCCCACGGAGCGGAGAAGCGCCTCCGGAGGGGAGGCCAACGGCTCGCGGGGGCAACGCGTTTTCGCCTTTCATTGTACCCGAGCCCCCGGCCGGCGGACCGCGGGCGGCGGGTACAATGCAGGACCCCCGCGATCCCCCGCTCCTGACCTTGCGCCACGACACCCCGCTCGTCGCCTCGACGACCCTCCACCGCCAGCGGCTTGCGAACGGCCTCGAGGCCTGGCTTTGGCACGAGCCGGGCAGCCCCGTGGCCACGCATCTCAGTTTCTTCCGCGTGGGAAGCCGCAACGAGATGCCGGGGCGCACCGGCCTCGCCCACTTCCTCGAACACATGATGTTCAAAGGCAGCCGCCGCCACCCCGAGGGGGCCTTCGACGAAGTCCTCACCGCCGTGGGCGGCAGCAACAACGCCTGGACCAGCAACGACGTCACCGTCTACATCGACGAGTTCCCCGTCGCCGCCTGGAACACCGTTCTCGACCTCGAGTCCGACCGTCTCCTCGGGCTCGTCCTGGATCCCGATTCGCTCGAGCGCGAACGGACCGTTGTTCTCTCCGAACGGAGGCTCAGCGTCGACGACGACCCCCTCGCCTTTTTCTTCGAGCAGGCCCAGCTCGTCGCCGAGGCCGGCGCGCCCTACGCGCATCCCGTCATCGGTTGGCGCGAGGACATCGCGTCCTGGAGCGCCGGGGACGTCCTCGCCTTCTACCGCCGCCATTACCGGCCCGGCAACTGCTTCCTCGTGACCGCGGGGGGGATCGACCCGGACCTCTGGCGGTCGGGCATCGAGACGTTCTACGGACCGCTGGCGGACGGGAGCGACCCGTGGCCCCCGCCCCCCCCGTCGCCGCCCCCGGCCGCCGGGCGGCGTGAATACACGCTCCGCCGCCCCGCCGAGTCGGCCGCCGTCGCGATCGGCCTTCCCCTTCCGCCGGCGGGGGACGGCTCCGGGGAAGCCCCCCTCGAGATCCTCACGACCCTCCTCGCCGGGGGCGAGAGCGCGCGGCTCCACGACCGCCTGGTCTCCGGGGAAGCGCTCG
>JAKAQQ010000241.1 GCA_021819635.1 Pseudomonadota bacterium | reverse complement strand
CTCCTTGAGGGCGGCGTGGTGGTCGGGGGCTCAACGGTAACGACGGAAGACCAAACTCCCGTTGGTCCCCCCAAAGCCAAAGGAATTGGAGAGCACGATCTCGAGCTTCTGGGATCGGGCGGTGTGCGGAACGTAATCGAGATCGCAGCCCGGATCGGGCTCGTCAAGGTTGATGGTGGGCGGAATCACCTGATCGCGCAACGCCAGAACACTAAAAACGGCTTCGATCGACCCGGCGGCCCCGAGCATGTGGCCCGTGACGGATTTCGTCGAGCTGACCGAAAGGCGACGGGCGTGCTCCCCGAAGGCTCGCTTGATCGCCACGGTCTCGGCCAGATCCCCGAGGGGGGTGGACGTCCCGTGGGCGTTGATGTAATCGACCTCCTCGGGGGCAATGGCCGCGTCGGCGAGAGCCCGGAGCATGCAGCGCCGTGCACCGTCGCCGTCTTCGGGAGGAGCGGTAATGTGGTGCGCGTCGGCGCTCATCCCGAAGCCGATCAGTTCGGCGTAGATCCGCGCGCCACGCCGACGGGCATGGTCCAAGTCCTCAAGCACGAGGACCGCCGCGCCGTCGGCCAGCACAAAACCGTCACGGTCGCGATCCCAGGGACGGCTCGCCCGGGTCGGCTCGTCGTTACGGGTCGAGAGTGCGCGGGCGGAACAGAATCCCGCCAGCCCGAGTTCGGTGGCGCCCATCTCCGCCCCACCGGCCAGAACAACGTCGGCCGCACCCCGCTGGATCGCCCAGTAACCCAGTCCAATGGCGTGGGTTCCGGTGGTGCAGGCCGTCACGATCCCGAGGTTCGGCCCCTGCAGGTCCAGCATGATCGACAGATGACCGGCGATCATGTTGATGATCGCCCCGGGAATGAAGAAGGGAGAGATCCGCTTGGGGCCATGGTGGGCCACGAGAAGATCACGGTTCTTCTCGATGGTTCCGATCCCGCCGATGCCGGAACCGACGATGACCGCCCCGCGTTCTCCAAGCGCCGAACCCTCAAGCCCCGCGTCGCTGTAGGCGAGCTTCCCGGCGACAATGCCGTACTGGATGAAAGGATCCATGCGCCGGCAGTCGCGTTCGGGGATATGAGCGGTCGGCTCGAAGCCCTGGACGGTTCCGGCGATCCTCGTGGGGTAGGCCGTGACATCGAAGTGGCGGATCGGCGTAATGCCGCTCCGCCCTTCGACAGCGCTACGCCAGGCTTGACCGACCTCGCAACCGACCGGAGACACAACCCCGAGGCCGGTAACCACAACCCGAGGGCTGCCGCTCACCGCGTCCGCCCTCGGTTCGGGGCCGGACGCGCGTGGCGTGCCGCCGGTGGCGGAATGAGTTGCCGGGAGATGTTCACGGTCGGACTGGTCGCGACGTTCCCGAGCCTCATTCCTTTTTGGCGTGGTTCTCGATGTAGTCGATCGCCTGCTTGACCGTGGTGATCTTTTCGGCTTCCTCGTCGGGGATTTCGCACTCGAACTCTTCCTCGAGGGCCATCACCAGTTCGACGATGTCCAAGGAGTCCGCCCCGAGATCGTCCACGAACGAGGCCGGGGGGGTGATCTGCTCTTCCTTCACGCCCAGCTGTTCGGCGATGATCTTCTTGACGCGCTTTTCGATGTCTGCGTTGCTCATGAGGGGTCTGTCCTCTCGATGGGTGGATGTCATGGCCCCGAGCCGAGGCACGGGCGCCTATTGTAGCCAAAGACGTCCCGTGAAGAAAGGGAGGCGAGCCCCGCGGCAAGGATTCCGGGACACGCAGGGACGGCCGTTTCGGCCCGCTCGCCGCGTATCGCCCCCGATCCCGGCCGATTCGCGTCGCCGGGGGCTTCCACGGGGCCTCAGGATGGAAACATGCCCCCGTTGATATGAAACGTCTGGGCGGTCAGGTAACCCGCGTCGTCCCCGGCGAGATAGGCCACGAGGGCGGCGACCTCCTCCGGCAGCCCGAAGCGGCCGAGCGGCACCCGCCCCAGAAGCGCACCCCGCTGCCCCTCGTCGAGACGACGGGTCATGTCGGTTTCGATGAATCCCGGGGCGACGGCGTTGACGGTGATCTGACGCGAACCGACCTCGAGCGCGAGGGCACGCGTAAAACCAACAAGGCCGGCCTTGGCCGCCGCGTAATTGGCCTGACCGGGATTGCCGGAAAACGCGACGACCGAGGTGAGCGTAATGATGCGACCCCAGCGCGCACGAACCATGCCGCGCAGGCAGCGGCGTGTCAGGCGGTACACGCCCGTGAGGTTGGTGTCCAGGACCTCGTCCCACGCCTCCTCGTCCATGCGCAGGAGCAGGCCGTCGCGGGTCACCGCGGCGTTGTTCACCAGAATGGCCACGGTTCCGTGCCGCTCTTCAATGGCGTCGCAGACACGGGCGACGGCGTCCGCATCGCGGACATCGAGGACCATCCCTTCGAGCGCCAAGCCGTGCGCCCGGCCCTGCGCACCGATCGCCTCGGCGCCCGCCTCCGTGGTTGCGGTCCCCACGACCCGTACGCCCCCGCGGGCCAAGCGGGCCGCCACGGCCGCACCGATCCCGCGGGAGGCCCCCGTCACCAA
>JAKAQQ010000240.1 GCA_021819635.1 Pseudomonadota bacterium | reverse complement strand
CGCACCCCCGGGCGGCCCCCCGTCCCGGGACGTTCCCTGCGCTGGATCTCCAAAGCCTTGCGACCCGCCTCGGGCCGGCCGATCTCGGGCGTGTCGTGGCGCGTTTCCGCCCCGCGCCCCACGCCTGGATCCTGAGCGCCCTCGAGGCGCGCGGCCCGGGCTACGCGCTTGAGGCCCACGGCTACTGGGCCCGTCACGCACGCACGGACCGCGTCCGCTTCCTCTTCACCCTGACCAGCCACGACGTGCACACCGCGTTCCTCGCCTTTGGGCTGACCCCGCTCATGACCGGGAAGTCGGCCGCGGCGAGCGGCGACCTCGGCTGGCACGGGGTTCCCTGGCGTCTCGACCGGCCGACGCTTTCCGGGGTCGTGTCTCTCCACGCCCGGAGCGGGCGCGTCCTGCCCCTCAATCCCGGCGCCGGGCGTCTCCTTGGCCTCCTGAGCCTGAGCAGCCTTCCGCAGCGCCTGGGGCTCGACTTCAGCGACGTGTTCGACCGCGGCCTCGGCTACAACAGCGTCGCGGGGCGTTTCCGCATCGCGCACGGGATCGCGACGGTGCCCGGTCTCACTCTGCACGGTCCGTCCGTGCGCCTCCGTCTTGAAGGCCGGGCCGACATCGTCCACCAGACCTACGACGAGGTCGTGCGCGTGGTCCCTCTCGTGAGCTCCACGCTGCCCCTGGCCGGCGCCCTCGTCGGCGGCCCCGTGGGCTTTGCGGCGCTTCTCGTCCTTTCGCGCATGTTTTCGCTCCCGATGCGCACGCTCCTCGCCACCTATTACCATATCGGCGGAACCTGGTCGCACCCGCTCGTCCACCGCATCGGCGACGAGGAGGCCCACCGGCTCGGCTTCCGCAACCCGCCCGCTTCCTGAGGTTCGCCGTGCCGTTGCTTTCCCGTCCGACGCGCCGCCGGATCGCCGTCCTGGCGCTGGCCGCTGCCCTTGGGGCGCCGCTCGCCCACGCCCGTCTTCTCGTCGCGACCCGCATTGCGCGGAGCCCCGGGGGGCTCGCCCTCGGTGCCCGCCGTCTCCTCGCGCAACCGGCGCTGCGCCGGGCCGTCGGCGTGTGGCTCGCCCACCCCGGCGCCCGTCTTGTGCTCGCCCCGCCCGCCGGGGTCTACGGACGCGTGTGGGCGGCGGACCTGCGTTCTTGGCTCGTGGCCCTCGGTGTGCCGGCCGAGCGCATCACGATCCGTCCCGGGACGGGGCGGCGGACGGCTCTTCGGATCGAGGTCCGGGATCCGGGAACGTGAGCGTGTCTCCAAGCCGTGTGGCCGCCGTCCAGATGACGAGCGGCGGAGACGTTGGGGCCAACCTCCGCGCCGCCGGGGATCTCGTGGCGGAGGCCGCGGAGGCGGGTGCCCGTCTCGTGGTGCTGCCGGAGAATTTCGCCCTCATGCCCCCGGACGAGGAGGCCCGCCGGCGGGCCGCCGAAGACGAGGGCCGGGGGCCCATCCAGGAGGCCGCCTCGTCTTGGGCGCGTCGCCACCGTCTGTGGCTTGTCGCCGGGACGATCCCGGTGCGGACGGCCCCCGACCCGCGTCCTCAGGCGGTGGCCTTCGTCTACGGGCCCGAGGGGCGGACGCACGGCTGCTACGCCAAGATCCATCTCTTCGACGTCGATCTTCCGGAAGAGAGCCACCGCGAGTCGCGGTCGATCGCCCCGGGGGCTTGTCCGCTCGTCGTGGCGACCGATCTTGGCCGCCTGGCGGTCGCCGTCTGTTACGACCTCCGGTTTCCGGAACTCTTCCGCCTGTGGGCGGGCGTCGAGCTCGTGGCGCTTCCGTCCGCCTTCACCGTGCCGACCGGCGAGGCCCACTGGGAAACACTCCTTCGTGCCCGCGCCATCGAGAACCAGTGCACCCTCGTCGCCGCCGCCCAAGGTGGGCTCCACCCCCACGGGCGCCGGACCTGGGGCCACAGCCTGATCGTGGACGCCTGGGGGCGCGTCCTCGTCGAACGGTCCGAGGGGGCGGGGGTGGTCCTCGCCAACCACGATCCCGAGGCCCTGGCCGAGATCCGCCGGAGGCTCCCGGTCCTCGAGCACCGCCGTCTCCGCGTTCTTCCGCCCGCGGACTGAACCGCCGCGCGACGGAAGGGGAAGGGGCGGCACCGCCGCCCCCCGACTCAGGCGATCTTGTGAAGCTCTTGGACGGCGACCGAGAGCGTCGCGTGGTCGATCGCGGGGGAGGCCTTCATGTCGATCAGGACACGGGCGAAGTGCTCGAGGCGGCTCGTGCGCTCCTCGGCCCAGCGGGCAAAGGCCTCGTCCGGATCGCGCTCGCCGGTGGCAAGAAGGGCGTCGGCGAGCCGACGCTGCTGGCGGTAGAGCTCCTCCCGGAGTCCGATGCGGGCGGTCGCCTGCCAGTGTCCGGCGACGGGGAGGCCCTCGATCCGCTCCCGGATCCAGTCGAGTTCGAGACGGCGTTCGACCAGGAAGTGACGGCGGGCGACTTCCTCCCAGGGTTTGCGGCGCGCGTGGGCGAGGGCCACGATATCAAGCGCCCGGTACCAGTAAGGCAGGCCGGCCAGAAGGCGCGCCCAAGCGCCCGGGAGACCCT
>JAKAQQ010000239.1 GCA_021819635.1 Pseudomonadota bacterium | reverse complement strand
CGGCCAGAACGGCGTCCAGCCGCGCCCCACGGCGGAAGGTGGGGACGAAGCCTTCCGCGGTCGTTCCCTCGTCCGCCGGGGGGGGCTCGGTTATACTGCCGCTCATCCTCCACGCTCCGGAATGTCGGCGTGCCGCGTCTCGCCCCTCGCGCTTTCCGTACGGGTCTCGCACTCTGCGGGATCGCGCTTCTTGCGCTCGCGGCCTGCTCGCGCTCGCCCCACTACTCCCATCTCCCCGAGGCGGTGCTCTACCGCCGCGCCTACAACAACCTCATCGCCGCCAACTACGCGACGGCCACCGTCCAGCTCAACAGCCTCCGGGCCACCTACCCCTACGGTCACTACGCCCGTCAGGCCGCGCTCGATCTCGTCTTCGCCCGACTCATGGAGAGCGACGTGCGGCGCGCCGCGCACGAGGCCCAGCGGTTCATTCACGCCAATCCGCGCAGCCGCTACATTCCCTACGCGCTCTACATGGAGGGCATCGCCTACAGTCAGGGGCGCGGCGGACCGGTGGCGAATTTTCTCAATCCCCACCCGAGCGACCGCAACTCCCACGGTCTGCGGCGCGCATTCGCCGCATTCCGCGCCCTGCTCAAGCGCGACCCGCACAGCCGTTACGCACCCGACGCCCGCCAGCGCATGATCGCGGTGCGCAACGCCCTCGCCCGCCACCAGTTTCTCGTGGCCGACTTCTACGCCCGCAAGAAGGCGTGGGTCGGCGCCGCAAGGCGCCTGGTGCGTCTGCTCGACCGCTACCCCGACACCGCGACCACGCCGCGGGCGCTCGCTCTCCTGCAGCGCTGCTACGGCCGTCTCGGGGAGCACGCCCTCGCCGCCCGCATCGGCCGCGTGCGGGCGGCACTCGCCACCTCCCCCGCGCACGGTTCCGCGTCTCACGAAACCGCGGTGGAGCCGCCGCCCCCACCCTCGCGGCCGTAGCCCGAGGTGATGGGGTAGCGGCGCTCGCGACCGAACGCCCGCCGCGAGACCCGGACCCCCGGAGGAGCCTGGCGCCTCTTGTACTCGTTCGTGGCCACGGACCGCACCACGCGACGTACGGTGGCCTCGTCGTGGCCGAGGGCGACGATCTCGGCGACGGTACGGTCGTCCTCGATGAAGGCCTCGAGAATCGCATCGAGCACGGGATAAGGGGGGAGCGTGTCGGCGTCGAGTTGACCGGGGGCGAGCTCGGCCGTCGGCGGACGGCGCAGAACGTCCTCGGGAATCACCGGACCGCCCGGCCGCGCGTTGCGGAGACGCGCCAGGCGGTAGACCCACGTCTTCGTCACATCGCGCAGGGGGGCAAAACCTCCGGCCATGTCGCCGTAGAGCGTCGCGTAGCCCATCGCCATCTCGCTCTTGTTCCCGGTGGTGAGAAGAAGCCGCCCGCTGCGGTTCGAGAGCGCCATCAAGAGAATGCCCCGCGCCCGCGCCTGAAGATTCTGCGCGGCCGGATCCCAGACCCCCGATTGGAGCCGTGGCCCCAGTGCCGCCAGCAGAGCCTCGAGGACGGGCTCGATGCCGATCTCCTCGTAGGCGACACCGAGCGTCCGGGCTTGCGCGCGGGCCACCTCGAACGAGAGGGACGAGGTGAAGCGCGAGGGCATCATGACGGCCTGCACCCGCGAGGCGCCGAGGGCGTCGACGGCGATGACCAGGGTGAGCGCGGAATCGACTCCTCCCGAGAGGCCCACGAGAACGCCGGGGAAGGCGTTTTTCGCAACGTAGTCGCGAACGGCGAGGACGATGGCCTCGTAGACCGCCTCCTCGTCTCCGGGCTCGGGGGCGAGCGTCCCCGAGGGGACGACGTCCCCGGCTTCCTCGGCGAGATCCACCGCCAGGAGATCCTCGGCGAACGCGCGGGCACGTGCGACGGGCCGCCCCGTTCCGTCGAGGGCGAAACTGCCGCCGTCGAAAACGAGTTCGTCCTGGCCGCCGACGAGATTGGTGTAAAGGAGCGGGAGACCGGACGCGCGGGCGTGGGCGGCGAACACCTGTCGTCTCTCCTCCGGTTTCCCACGGGCATAGGGGGAGGCGCTCAGGTTGAGCACGACGCGCGCCCCGGCGCGGCGCGCCTCCTGCCACGGGCCCTCATCCCAGACATCCTCGCAGATCGTGACCGCGCAGGCAAGGCCGTCGAAAGCCGCCACTCCGACACCCCTCCCGGGCGTGAAGTAGCGTTTCTCGTCGAAGACCCCGTAGTTCGGCAGGCGTTGCTTGAACGCCCGAAGCACAAGGCGTCCGTGATCGAAAACGCTCGCGGCGTTGCGGAGGACCCCCTCGTCGTCGTAGGGGTGACCGACCACGAGGGCGAGCCCGCGGGAGAGACGCGGAAGCTCCGCGAGGGCGCGCGCGAGCTCCTGACGGAACCCGGAGTGAAAGACGAGATCCTCGGGAGGGTAGCCGCTCAGCACCATCTCCGGGAAGACCACGAGGCGGGGCGTGTGGCGCCGTCGCGCCTCCTCGAGGAGCGCGACCACGCGGGCGAGATTGCCCGCGACGTCCCCGACCAGGGGGTTGCACTGGACGAGGACGGCGCGCACGGCCGCCTCAGGCTCCGGCGAGCCTCCGTGC
>JAKAQQ010000238.1 GCA_021819635.1 Pseudomonadota bacterium | reverse complement strand
CCGAGGAGGGAGAAGACCTTCTCGGACGCCTTCTCGCGCACCGCGCAGGTGTTGAGGAGCAGGAGATCGGCCTCCTCGGGCCGCGCGGCGGGAAGGTAGCCTCCGCGGGCGACGAGGAGATCGCGGCGGCGGTCCGCGTCGTGGTCGTTCATCTGGCATCCCTGCGTCTCGACGTAAACCCGGGGCGGCATCGGTTCCTCGCGCGGCGGGGGCTCCGCCCCCGGTGTGGAATCAAGGATTCTAGCAAAGACGGCCCGGTCTTCCGTGACAGAAGAGCCCCGTTCAGCGGACGTAGCCCAGGGCCTCGAGCTTGAGAAGGATGCGGTGGACGGCTTCCTCCGGGCGAAGCGCGGTGGTGTCGAGCACGAGGTCGGGCCGCTCCGGGGATTCGTAGGGGTCGTCGATCCCGGTGAAACCCTTGAGGAGTCCCGCCCGTGCGCGGGCGTAAAGCCCCTTTCGGTCGCGCCGCTCGCAGACCTCGAGGGGGGTGGCGACGTGGATCTCGACGAAGCCCCCGCCGGCGGACTCCACCATCTCCCGGGCCTCGCGGCGGGTGACGGCGTAGGGGGCGATCGGGGCGCAGAGGACGATGCCGCCGGCGCGCGCGATCTCGGCGGCGACGAAGGCGATGCGGCGGATGTTGAGGTCGCGGTGCGCGCGCGAAAACCCGAGTTCGCTCGAGAGGTGCTGGCGCACGAAATCGCCGTCGAGAAGGCTGACCGCCCGCCCGCCGTTCACCCGAAGATGCTCCCCCAAGGCGTGGGCGAGGGTCGATTTCCCGGCGCCCGAGAGCCCGGTGAAGAAGACGGCGAAGCCGCGCTCGTGACGGGGGGGACGGCTCCTGCGGAGCTCCCGGGCGATCTCGGGGTAGGTGAACCAGTCGGGGATCTCGAGGCCCTCGTCGAGACGCCGGCGGAGTTCGGAACCGGAGATCGTGAGGACGGTCTCGCCCGGGGCGACCTCGGGTCGGGGGGCGTACTGCGCGCGTTCGGCGACGTAGACCATCTCGGCCATGGGGACGATCGCGAGCCCGATCTCGGCGGCGAGCGCGAGGGCGAGTTCCTGGGCGGCGTAGGGCGGATGGTAGGGGCGCCCGGCGCGGTCGCAGGGGACGCCGGCGTGGTCGCGGCCGACGAGAAAGTGGGTGGCCCCGTAGTTCCGCCGCACGATCGCGTGGTGGACCGCCTCGCGCGGACCGGCCATGCGCATGGCGAGGGGGACCAAGGCGAGCATCGTCGTCGCCTCCGGGTAGCGGCGGAGGACGCGCTCGTAGCAACGCACCCGGGTGTAGTGGTCGACGTCCCCGAGCCGGGTCGGGCCCACGGTGGGGTGGAGAAGCAGGTTGGCCTCAACCTCGCGGGCCGCGCGGAACGTGAGCTCGACGTGCGCGCGGTGCATGGGGTTCCTCGTCTGGAACGCCAGGACACGCTGCCAGCCGAGCGCCCGGAAGCGGTGGCGGAGCTCGCGCGGGGTGAGGCGCAGGGGTCGGAAATCGTAGTGGTGGGGCGCGCGAAGGCCGAGGAGACGGCCTCCGGCGTAGACCGGGTGGGTGGACTCGAGAAGGCGCCGCACCCCCGGGTGGTCGGGATCGACGGTGCCGTAGACGGCGCGGGCCTCCTCCCGACGGTCGGGTCGGTAGAGATCGGCGATCGCGAGGACCGCCAGCGCCATCCCCTCGGGTTCGCGGAGGAGGAGACGGGCGCCGGGGCCGAGATCACGCGCCCGTTCCTCCGGAAGATCGAGCACCACCGGAAGCGTCCAGAGGCGCCCGTCGGGAAGGCGCATCCGCTCGAGGACCGCGAGGTATTCGGCCTCGGTGAGGTAACCGGTGAGGGGGGCCAATCCCCCCTCGAGGAGAAGTTCGAGGTCGGCGAGCTGACGGGGGGTGAGGACCCATTCGGGGAGCGCCTCGGTCTCGAGGCGGAGGCGCTCGGATTCGGCGACGTAGAGGACAGGGGGCTCCCCGGGGGGTTCGAGGGGTGCGTCGGAGGGGGTCGGGGACATCGGGTTCCGCGGATCCTGGGGGGCGGAAGGGCGGGCTCTTCCGATCTTCATGGTAGCAAACGCCAAGCCCGGAAGCGGCATGGAACTTGCAGCGTATGTCCCGGTAGAGCTTTCGCGCCCGCCGCCCCTCTCCACCCGGAGGCCTTCCCATGACCCGACTCCCAGGCACGCGCCGGCGCCCGGCACGGGGGTTCACGCTCGTCGAACTCCTCGTCGTCGTCGCCATCATCGGGGTGCTCGCGGCGATCGCCATCCCCGCCTACGAGAACTACATCGGCAAGGCCGAGATGACCGAAGCCCTCAGCCTCACCGGGGGGCTCAAGCCCACGATCGACGGGCTCTGGTGGCAGCATGGCTCCTACGCCGGCATCCAGAACGGGAACGACGGCATCCCCGCGGCCGCCTCGATCTCGGGTCGCTACGTCAAGGAGGTGTTCGTCAAGAACGGCGCCCTGACGGCCCTTTTCCGCACGAACGGCGTAAGCCCCGGGCTCGAAGGGAAGAGCCTCACGCTCACCCCGGGGCCAACAACCTACGGAGGGTCGATCGCCTGGACCTGCACCTCGAACGCCCCCGC
>JAKAQQ010000237.1 GCA_021819635.1 Pseudomonadota bacterium | reverse complement strand
TAACGAAAGCCGAGGGAGACATCTTCCTGCCGAAGGGGGGCACGCGGGGACCCCGCCCGGGGGTTCCGGGAGGGGCAACCCTCCCTAGTTTGCTACAATAGCTGTCCATCCGTGCACCGGTGGGTGCCGGTGCCGACCGGTGCTTTGTGCGAAAGTGGCGGAACTGGCAGACGCGCTGGTTTTAGGTACCAGTGGGGGTGACCCCATTGAGAGTTCGAATCTCTCCTTTCGCACCACGAACGGGCGCGCTCCGTCCCGGGAGGGTGGGGCTCGACCCGTGCGCCCCGGGTTCGCGGCCGTCCGCGCGGCGGCCGGTGCATCGGGCGGGTCCGGGCCCTTCGTTTCCGGCAGGCTTTTCTCACACAGGACCACGGTGATCCCATGCAGATAGAGATGGAACCCCTCGAGGGCCTCGAACGCCGCCTCCGGCTCGTCGTGCCCGCGGACGAGGTCGAGGCCCGCGTCCAGGCGCGTCTCCGGGAGCTCGGGAAGTCCGCCCACTTCAACGGCTTCCGTGACGGCAAGGCCCCCCTTGCGCTGGTCGCCCGGCGCTACGGCGAACGGGCCCGGGAGGAAGCTCTCGAGGACGTGCTCGAGGAGGGGTACCGCGAGGGGCTGCGCCGGCACCGGCTCGTCCCGGCGGGTCGTCCGGACTTCCGCGAGGAACCGGGCGGCGACGGGACGGCGGTCTGCCTGAGCGTCACCTTCGAGGTGTACCCCGAGGTGACCGCCCTCAATTACGAGGGGGTCGCGCTCACCCGTCCCCGGGTCACGATCGGCGAGGAGGACGTCGCCCTGGTCGTCGAGCGCCTGCGCGTGCAGCACGCCCTCTGGGATCCGGTCGAACGGCCGGCGGAGAAGGGCGACCGCGTCGTCCTCGATTTCCGGGTCACCGACCCCGACGGCCGGGTCCTCCCGGGCGGGGAGCGCCGCGACTACGCGCTCGAGGTCGGTGCGGGTGCTCTCCTGCCGGAGATCGAGAGCCGGCTCGTCGGCCTGCGCGCGGGCGAGGAGGGCGACGTCGCGGTCCGTATCCCCGAAGAGCACTTCGACAAGAATCTCGCCGGCGGGACCGTCTCCTGCCACGTGCACGTAAAAGAGGTCGCGGCCCGCCGCCTCCCGGAGATCGACGAGGCGTTCGTGGCCCGCTTCGGGGTCGACGACGTCGCCGCCTGGTACGTCGAGGTCCGCGCGAGCATGGAGCGCGAGGCCGAGGCCGAGACCCGCCGGCGCCTCCGCGCCCAGGTGGACGCGGCGCTCCTCGAGCACAACCCGGTGCCCGTGCCCCGGGCTCTCGTCGAGCAGGAACTCGAGCGCCGCCACCACGAGCGGCTCCACGCCGTGGGCGTGCACGACGAGACGCCGATGGGCTCGGCGTTCCGCGAGAGCGAGACCCCCTCCGTGCGCCGCGCCCTCGCCCTTTCGTTCGTCCACGCGGCGCTCTTCGAGCGCCTCGCGCTCGCGCCCGATCCCCTGCGGGTCGAACGCGCGATCCGCGCCGCCGTCGAGGACTCGGACGACGTGGACGCGGCCGCCCGCCGCGTCCACGAGGACCCGTCCCTCGTCCGCCGGTTCGAGGAACTCGCCCTCGAGGAGCAGCTCCTCGACTGGATCGTCGCCCACGCCGTCGTCACCGAGGAAGACGTGCCCTTCCGGATCTTCCTCGGCCTCACCCCTCCGTCCCCCTCCGCCCCCGAGGCCGCCGCTCCGTGACCCTCTCCTCCGCACTCCCCCTTCCGCCCCAGGGGCTCGATCTCGTGCCGATGGTCGTCGAGCAGACCGCGCGTGGCGAGCGGGCCTACGACATCTACTCGCGGCTCCTCAAGGAGCGGATCGTCTTCATCGTGGGGGGCATCGACGACCACGTGGCGAACGTGGTCGTCGCCCAGCTCCTTTTTCTCGAGAGCGAGCACCCCGAGAAGGACATCTCGCTCTACATCAACTCCCCGGGCGGCTCGGTGACCTCGGGGCTCGCGATCTACGACACCATGCAGTTCGTGCGCCCCCCGGTGAGCACGATCTGCGTGGGCCAGGCGGCGAGCATGGGGGCGCTCCTCCTCGCCGGCGGCGAGAAGGGCAAGCGCTACGTCCTCCCGCACTCGCGGGTGATGATCCACCAGCCCTGGGGCGGCTTCCAGGGCCAGGTGACCGACATCGACATCCACGCCCGCGAGATGAAGCTTCTCCGCGAGCAGCTCAACGCCATCCTGGCCCATCACACCGGCCGCCCCGTCGCGGACATCGCCCGGGACACGGAACGTGATAATTTCATGGGGACCCAGGAGGCGATCGCCTACGGGCTTGTGGACGCGGTGCTCGAGCGCCGTGCCCCGAAGACCCCGGGGGTGGAGCCCGCGTGAGGATCCCGGCATGAGCAACGAGACACGGGCGCGCCGCGGCGGCGGGGAGGGGGGACGTCCCCTCTTCTGCTCGTTCTGCGGCAAGAGCCAGAGCGAGGTGCGCAAGCTCATCGCCGGCCCTTCGGTCTACATCTGCGACGAGTGCGTGGACCTCTGCAACGACATCATCCGCGAGGAGGTCGACGGCGGGAGCGAGACGGGCGAGAGCCATCTCCTCAAGCCGCAGG
>JAKAQQ010000236.1 GCA_021819635.1 Pseudomonadota bacterium | reverse complement strand
GGTCGCGAACGCCATCCGCCGCGCCCGCGCCGGGCTCGCGCCCCCCCGCCGTCCGCTCGGCTCGTTCCTCTTCCTCGGGCCAACGGGGGTGGGCAAGACCGAGCTCTGCCGCACCCTCGCAGGGTTCCTGTTCGATACCCCCGAGGCCATGATCCGCATCGACATGTCGGAGTACATGGAGAAGCACGCGGTGGCGCGGCTCATCGGCGCCCCGCCGGGCTACGTCGGTTACGAGGAGGGGGGGCACCTGACCGAGGCGGTGCGCCGTCGGCCCTACTCGGTCGTCCTCCTCGACGAGGTCGAGAAGGCGCATCCCGATGTGTTCAACGTGCTGCTCCAGGTTCTCGACGACGGGCGGCTCACCGACGGGCAAGGGCGCACGGTCGATTTTCGCAACGTCATTCTGGCCATGACCTCGAATCTCGGCTCGGATCTCCTGGCCGCGGCCGCGGGCGACTACGCGGCGATCAAGAGCCGGGTGCTGGAGGTGGTGGCGCGGCACTTTCGCCCCGAGTTCATCAACCGGATCGACGACATCGTGGTCTTCCATCCGCTCGGGCGCGACGAGGTGCGGAAGATCGTCGACCTTCAGCTCGAGGATCTCGGCACGCGCCTCGCCGGACGGGAACTTCGTCTTGAAGTCGACCCGGAGGCCCGCGACGAACTGGCCCGTCGGGGGTACGACCCGGTCTACGGCGCGCGGCCGCTGCGCCGCACGATCATGACCGAGATCGAGAACCCTCTCGCGGAGACGCTCCTTACCGACGAGGCCGGAGCGGGCGACACCCTCGTCGTGCGTTACGACGGGGCGGCGTTCCGCTTCACGCGTCGCCCGGGGGAGGCGGAGGGGGCGGCGGCGGTCCCCACGTCCTGAGGTCGGCCGCCTCCGCGACCGACGTCCGCTTCGCGGTATGATCGCGCTGCCGTCCGGCCGTGCGGAGCGGCCCGAGCGCGGAGCGTCCATGGCCTCGAACGTTGCGGTTTCCTCGCGTGCGGTCGTCCGTCCCCCTTCCCCACGTCTCACCGTGGTGATGGCCGTCCACGACGGGGCGCGTCATCTTCCGGAGCAGCTTGCGAGCATCCGCGCGCAGAGCGTTTGCGACTTCGTTCTCCTCGCGCGCGACGACGGCTCGCGGGACGCGAGCTGGTCGATCCTCTGCGCCGCGGCGGCCGAAGACCCCCGCATTCTGCCCTCGCGCGTGGCCCGCCCCCGGGGGGCCGTCGCCACCTTCGCCGCCCTCCTCGAGGACGTGCGCACCCCGTTCTTCGCCCTCTCGGACCAGGACGACGTCTGGCACCCCGACCATCTCCGCCGGGGGCTCGAGGCCCTCGAGGCCGCCCCGGAGGCGGATCTCACGCACGGCGATCTCGACCTCGTCGACGAGGAGGGGCGGCCTCTCGGCGAGCGTCTCTGGGCCCGCCTGAGGCTCCGGCCGGTGCGCGGGCGCCGCCCGTCGTCCCTGCTCCTCCGGAACACGGTCACGGGCGCCACGGTCGTCGCCCGCGCGCGGCTTCTGGCCCGGGCGCTCCCGATTCCCCCCGCCGCCGCCATGCACGACTGGTGGCTCGCCCTCGCCGCCGCCGCGGGAGGGGGCATCGTCCCACGGGCCGAACCCACCGTCTTCTACCGCCAGCACGCCGCCCAGCTCCTGGGCGCGCGACGACCCGGATGGCGCGAGTTTCGCCCGCGGCTGCGGGCGAGGGGAGAAACTCTTGGGGATCATCTTCGCCGCCGTCGCCGCACCATGATTGCGATGCACGAGGACGCCGCCCGCCGGTTTCCCGGTCTTCACCGGGGGCTTGTGTTTTTCTACCGTGCGCCGTGGCCCCTGCGGCCGCTCCTCGCCCCCGTCCACGCCCTGGTCCTGGCGTTCGTTGCGCCCGAGGCCGGTCCGCGCTGGATTCTGCGCGAGGCCGCCGTAAACGCCTGGCCCACGGGAAGCGCGGGAACATCCGTTCCCCCCCCCGAGGCTCCCCCCGCATGCGCGCTCCCCCGGCTCCGGGGCGGGAAGGAACTTGCCGCCGTCCTCGTTCTGGGCCGCCCCGACCCGGACGTCCTGCCGCGGGCTCTTGAGGCCCTCGCGCCCGAGGTCTCGAGGATCGTGATCATGGACGCCGCGGGCGAAGAGGAGGAACGTGCGTGGCTTCGGGCTTGGGCTGCGGCCGACCCCAAGCGGCGCTTCCTCGGCCCGCGCGTTCCCCGGGACGACCCCGCCGCTCTGGGGGCCGGCGTCGTCTCGGTCCTGGCGTCCGATCCCCCACGGTACGTGCTCCGGATCGACGGGGAGACGGTCTTCGGTCCCGCTTCTCTGGCCTGTCTCCACGCGGTCGCGCGCCGGCTTGATGCCTGGGAGGCCCCCTGGGCCGCCGTGGGGCCGCTCGCGCCCGCCCCGTCGTCGCGCCGCCCGGGGGGAGGGGGCCGGAGCCCCCGGGCCCCGGCGGACCGAAGCGGCGAGGGCGCTCTTCTCGACTGCCCGAGCCTCGAGGTCTTGGGGAGCCTGTCGCCGTGGCGCCTCTGGAGGGACGGCGGGATCGCGACGATGCTCACGCACGGGGGAGAGGACGGGCGATGGGTATGGACCGCCCGTGGAGGGGGGGAGAGGCTCTACGCC
>JAKAQQ010000235.1 GCA_021819635.1 Pseudomonadota bacterium | reverse complement strand
GATCTCGAGTTCGAGCGGTACCACCTCGGACCGGTGATCGGCAGCCGCACCTGGGGCGGGGTGCGCGGCTACTTCGCGCCGTTCCGGCTGCGCGACGGCGGGGGTCTCGTGGTCTCGGAGATGGCCCTCTACAGCCGGCACGGTCGCTGGGTGGTGGAAAACGAGGGCGTGGTGCCAACGCTCCCGGTGCACGACGAACCCGGGCCGATGAGCGCGGGGCACGACACGCAGCTCCTCACGGCGGTGCGGGTGCTCCTGCACAAGCTCGCCGCCCACCCGCGTCCGCTTCCGGGGCCACCACCCTGGGAGCCGGCCTATCCTCCAAAGGGGCGTTTCCACGCCCCGATCGGCAAGCCCTGAGGGCCCAGACCCTCAGGACGACCCCGTGGACGGCCTTGACGGCAAGCGCACGCGCCGCACCCCTTCCCGTTCCCGACCCCCACGGCCGGGAACGGGAAGGGTGAGGAAACGGCGCGGGTGAGCCCCCCTCTCCTCCCCGCGCTCCCCGCGCTCGATCTGGCGCCCGGGGAGCGGACGGTGTGGGCGGGGGCCCACGATCCCGTGGGCGCGTTCGTGGCCGCGGCCCTCGCGGCACGCACGACGCGCCCCGTGGTCGCGGTCGTGGCGAGCGACGCCGACGCGCGGGAATGCGCGGCCGTCGCCGCCGACCTCCTGGCCCCGCTCGGGATTCCGGTCCGGCGCTTTCCCGGCCGGGAAGTGCTCCCGTACGACGTCTACTCGCCACCCCCCGATCTCATCGCCGAACGCCTCGCGCACCTCGCCCGCCTGCCGGACGAACCGCGCGTCCTTCTCGTCGTCGACGCCCCCACGCTGAGCGAGCGCCTCCCGCCGCCCGAACACGTCGCGCGCGAAGCCGTCGTGCTCGACGTCGGACAGACGATCCCGCGGGAGGGGCTGCGTCGTCGCCTCGTGAGCGGGGGGTACCGTCTCGTTCCCCAGGTCGAGGAACCCGGGGAGATCGCCGTCCGCGGCGCGATTCTCGACCTCTTCCCGATGAGCGAGCCGCGCCCCCTCAGGATTGAATTCCTCGACAACACCATCGCCTCGCTGCGCCGCTTCGACCCCGACGCCCAACGCTCGACCGCCGAGAAGGTCGAGCACGTCCGCATCCTGCCCGCCCGCGAGTACCCCCTCGACGAGGAGGCCCGCGAGCGGTTCCGCCGTTCCTTCCGTGCCCGCGTCGAGGGCGAGGCGGACCTCCGGGGCCTCTACCGCCGCCTCGAGGAAGGCGACCCGCCCGAGGGGCTCGAAGCCTACCTCGCGCTCTTCTTCCCGACCACGGCGCACCTCCTCGATTACCTCCACGCCCCGCCCCTCTTCTGCTGGTTCCCGCTCGCCCGCGACGCCCTCGACGGGCATCTCGCGGCCGTCGCGGCGCACCACGAGCGGCACCGCGGGGATTACGACCGTCCGCCCCTCCCCCCGGACGAAGTCGTGTGGACCGCCCCCGCGCTCGCGGAGAAACTCGCGCCGGCCCCGTCTGTGGAACTGCGCGCAGATCCCGCGGACGGACGGCCGGACCTCGGGGGACGCGCGCTCCCCGAGGCGGCGGCCGGCACGGACGAGGACGCCGCCGCCGCCGCGCTTGCGGCCTGGATCGAACGCGGCGGGAGCGCCGTCGTCACCGGGCACGCCCCGCTCCGCGAGATGCTTCTCCGGCGGGCGCTGGCACGGCTCGCGTCCCCGCCCCCGGTCGACGACCGCGCGTCCTGGGCCGCGGTCACGGGCGCCGCACGACGTGTCGAGTTCGTCCACGGGCACCTCCGCCAGGGCGCCCTTTGGGGCACGCGCCTTTTTCTCAGCCTCGACGCCCAAGGCGAGGCCCCGACCGAGACGGCGCGCGTCCGCGACGGGCGACGCGGCCGCGACTTCGGCGCCCTCCTGCGCGATCTCACCGACCTCCGCCCGGACGCCCCCGTGGTTCACGAGGACCACGGGGTGGGCCGCTACCGGGGGCTCGTGCACCTCGAGGTCGACGGCGTCCGCCGGGAGTTCCTGCTGCTCGAGTACCTCGAGGGCGATCGCCTCTACGTGCCCGTCACCCATCTCGACCGCATCAGCCGCTACGTCGCGAGCGGCGAGGGCGCCGCCCCCTGGCACCGCCTCGGCGGCCACGACTGGGAGCGCCTCCGCCAGCGCAGCGAGCGCCGGATCCACGACGTCGCGGCCGAACTCCTCGCCCTCGAGGCGCGGCGACGCACGGCCCGCTCGCCCGTCCTCGAGACGGAGGGAACCGACTACACGCGTTTTGCGGCCGCGTTCCCCTACACGCTCACCGAGGACCAGGAGACGGCCCTCCAGGCCACGCTCGCCGACCTCGCCCGACCGCGGCCGATGAACCGGCTCCTCTGCGGCGACGTCGGGTTCGGCAAGACCGAGGTGGCGCTCCGCGCCGCCTACGTCACCGCCGCCCGCGGCCACCAGACGGTGGTGCTCGTCCCGACCACGCTCCTCGCGCGCCAGCACCACGAGACTTTTCTCGAGCGCTGCGCCCCCTTCGGCGTCCGGGTGGGAATGCTCTCGCGCCTGCGCGGCGAGCGGGAGCGGGCGGCGACCCGAGAGGCCTTCGTGCGCGGCGAGATCGACATCCTGATCGCCACC
>JAKAQQ010000234.1 GCA_021819635.1 Pseudomonadota bacterium | reverse complement strand
CCGATCTGACCTGCGCCGTTGGGTCGCCGACTGGCGGGCGCAGGGCGCGGTGGTGGGGCTTGTTCCCACGATGGGCAACCTGCACGAAGGGCACGCGGCCCTCGTGCGCCGTGCCCAGGCGCTCTGCGACCGGGTGATCGTGAGCGTCTTCGTGAACCCCACCCAGTTCGGCGCCGGCGAGGATTTCGCGACCTATCCGCGCACCCCGAAAGAGGACGAGGGGCTTCTCGACCGGCTGGAGACCGATCTCCTCTTCCGCCCGGAGCCGGAGGAGATCTATCCGTTCGGAACACGGGAGGCCGTGCGCGTGCAGGTGCCGGGCCTCTCCGACATCCTGTGCGGCGCTTCCCGCCCGGGGCACTTCGACGGGGTGGCCGGTGTCGTCCTTCGCCTCTTCACCATCACCCAGGCGGAGCACGCCTTCTTCGGGGAGAAGGACTACCAGCAGTATCTCCTCGTCCGCCGTCTGGCGGAGGATCTGCACCTCTCCCTCGAGATCGTTCCGGTGGGCACGGTCCGCGAGAGCGACGGTCTCGCCCTGAGTTCCCGCAACCGTTATCTCACCCCGACGGAACGGTTGCGTGCGCCGCGGCTCGTCGCCGCGCTCCGCCGCCTGCGCGCGTCCGGGGCCGAGGGGGCGGGTGCGTGGGACGCCCTCGAGGCGGAGGCCGCCCGCGAGCTCGAGGGCGACGGGTTCCGGGTCGAGTACGTGGCCGTCCGGCGCGCCGCCGATCTCGCACCGCCCGCCCCCGGCGACCGACCGGAGGGGCTGCGCATCCTCGCCGCCGCCCGCCTGGGGCGGACCCGCCTCATCGACAACATCCCGGCCGGGGTTCCCGCGGAGAGGCCGGCGGAATGACCGGGCGTCCGCGCCGCCGCAGGGTATCATGATGGCGGATCGTTCCGCCTCCACGCCCATGCATCTCACCGTCCTCAAAGCCAAGCTTCACCGCGCGCACGTCACCCAGGTTCTCCCCGACTACGAGGGTTCGTGCGCCATCGACGCCGTGCTCCTCGCTCGGGCCGGCATCCGGGAGTTCGAGCAGGTGCACGTCTACAACGTCACCAACGGCCAGCGCCTCGTGACCTACGCCATTGTGGCGCCCGAGGGATCGGGCACGGTCTCGCTCAACGGTTCGGCCGCACGGGCGGCCGTGGTGGGCGATGTCGTCATCGTGGCCGCTTACGCGATGCTGACCGAGGAGGAGGCCGAGCGCCATCATCCCCGGCTCGTCTACTTGGACGCCGCGAACCGCATCGTCCGTCACCGCGGCCCCGACACGGGGGCCTGAGGCGTCGTCAGGACGACACGAAACGCCGGGCCACGGGCGTGAGCACCCCGGTCGAGACCCGTTCGGCCCAAGGAGGGAGATCGAGGGGCTTCAGGCTCATGCGCACGGCCATCTCGAAGGGGAAGTGCCGGTGGAGAGCGTCCCTGAGACGCCTGCGAAACAGTCGGTAATCCTCCTTCACACGTCCCCGGTCGGGTGCGTGGAAGGCGTGGACGTGCCGGAACGCCACGTAGGCGTCCTCACCGTTGGCTTCGCGGATCCGGCGCCAGAGCGCGCGGGCTGTCTGGCGTCGGGGCATCTTCTCGAGCCGCGCGTAGTGAAGGAAGGCGTGGTAGAAATACTTGTAATGCCCGATCTCGTCGTTGCGGATGTGTCCGGCGATCGTCCGGAGAAGCGGCTCGGGGCTCACGTCGCGCAGCATCGTGTAGTAGGACGACGTCCCGGTTTCGACGATGCAGCGGGCGGCCATTTCCCCGCCGCGCGTGGGCTCGAGGGCGGCCTCGTTGCAGAGCGTCGCGTAGTCGGCCAGGAAGGAGGCGTAGGCCTTGGGCCAGGGGAACTCCGGCCAGACGGCCTTCACGTAGCGTCGGAGGGCCACCCCGTGCTGCATCTCCTCCGGCTGCCAGTGGTGGACAAGCCAGTCGACCAGGGGCGGGTTGTCCCGGTAGTGGTCGATGAGATTACGGGTGTAGAGGTCGGTCGTGATCTCAACGAACGAGGCCGTCGCGACCATGTAGAAGAGCATCTCGTCTGCGGCGATCGTGTCCCGACGCAGGTCGTCCCACGGCAGCCGGTCAACCGACCAGGAAGTGGGGCGGGTCGGGGGCAACTCGGGCAGGGCGTTTGTCTCGCTCATCGGGCGTCGTTCCCCAAGGGTTTCACGCGGGGCCGGTCTGGTTTTCCACAGTGATTCTATGCTAGGGGTTTTCCCATCTCTTCGCAAGAGCGCGTCTCACTCCCGGCCCGCACGCGGGCGTCCAGGGCCCTAAGAGCCCAACGGACGTGCTCACGGACGAGAGCCGAGGGGTGCGTTTCCCGGCGCCCGAGCGCGAGGCGCACGGCGGGATGCGGCGATCCGTTGCCGAGTGCGGTGGCGACGTTGCGCAGCCATCGCTCGTGGCCGACACGGCGCAGCGCGCTCCCTTCGGTGCGCGCGAGGAACGTGTCCTCGTCCCAGTCGAGGAGAGACGCGAGATCGGGGGCGGCGAGCCCGTGGCGCGCCGCAAAGTCGGGGAGGGGATGGCGTTGGGCCCGCCGGTTCCAGGGACAAACGAGCTGGCAGTCGTCGCAACCGAAGATCCGGTTGCCGAGGAGCGGGCGGAGCTCGACGGCGCTCGGCCCGTGG
>JAKAQQ010000003.1 GCA_021819635.1 Pseudomonadota bacterium | reverse complement strand
TCCGGCGGCGGCTCCCGCCGCGGAGTGACCGCCCGGGCGCACGGCGGGGAGGAGCGGCTCGTCCCCGCGGGGACGATCGGGGCGCCGCACGGGATTGTGGGCGCCATGCGGATTCGTTCCGAGACGGTTCCCGCGGAGGCCATCTTCGGATACGCGCCCTGGGTCCTTGAGAAGGACGGCCGCCGTCGCGACGCCCGCGTCGTCGGGCACGGACAGGCGGGCGGGCGCCTCGTGGTTCGCCTCGATCTCGCCACCACCCCCGAGGAAGCACGGCTCTGGACCGGGGCCACGGTCCTCGTCCCGCGCGCCGCCTTCCCGCCGCTCCCCCCCGGTCGGTACTACCTTGTCGATCTCGTCGGTCTCAGGGTCCGCGACGAGGACGACGAACCCGTCGGGACGGTCGAGGCGGTCGCGGACGCGCCCGCGCAGCCGCTCCTTCACGTGCGCGACGGCCGCCTCCTGCGTTTCGTGCCGTTCGTCTGGGACGCGACCGTGCTCGCGGTCGATCTCGAGGCGGGGGTCGTGCGCGTCCGCCGCGCGGCCCTGTCCGACTGATGCGTCTCCATGTCCTCACGCTGAGCCCCGAGGCTTTTCCCTGGCTCGGCGAGTACGGCGTGGTGGGCCGGGCGGTGCGCGCCGGCCGGGTGGAGCTTCGCACGTGGAATCCCCGGGCGTACACCGACGATCCCCACGGGCGCGTCGACGACCGTCCGTACGGCGGCGGGGCGGGCATGGTGCTCCGTGCCGAGCCGCTCGCCCGGACCCTCGAGGCGGTACGGGCCGTCGATCCCGCGCTGGCGCGGGTCGTCTGCCTCACCCCGCACGGCCGCCGCTTCGTCCAGGCCGACGCCGAAAGACTCGCGGCCTCGGGGCCGTCGCTTGCCCTCGTGTGCGGGCGCTACGAGGGGATGGACGAGCGTTTCGTCGAGACCTACGCCGACGAGGAACTCTCGATCGGGGATTTCGTCTTGAGCGGCGGGGAGACGGCGGCTCTTGTCGTCCTCGACGCCGTGGTCCGTCTCCTTCCGGGCGTGGTGGGCGATCCCGCCTCCCTGGCCGACGAGAGCTTCGGCGGTCAGGGGCTGGCCGCCCCGGTCTACACCCGCCCGTCCGTCTGGCGCGGCCGGACGGTGCCCGAGATTCTCCTGGGGGGGGATCACGCCGCGATCGAACGCTGGCGGAGAGAGGAAGCCCGTGCCCGCACGGGCCGGCGGCGCCCCGACCTCCTCGACGCCGAGGGAAGCCCGGACCCGCCTCCGAGGTGAGGGGCCCGGCGGCGCCCCGGGTCTCCCCACGATTGCGGCCAAGTGGGGCCGGGCGTCGATCTCGGGGTTCTCCGAGGCTTCCGCCCGCGCCACGGGAGAAGAGCGATCCCGGCCCGGATCGGGACCCGAGCGGCGGTAGAACCGGGCTCCGTCCGGCTCCACCGCCGCTCGGAGCGTGAACCGCGGGCCGAGCGCTTGCCCGTCCTTGTCCTCAGAGACCCGCGGCCAGGAGAGGTTGACGCAGGCGGCGAAGCGCCTGGGCCTCGATTTGGCGGATGCGTTCGGCGCTCACGCCGTGCTTCGCCGCCAGGTCCTGAAGCGTCGCTTTTTCGGGAGCGAGCCAGCGCTTCTCGATGATGTCGCGGCTGCGCGGGTCCAGGGCGACGAGAGCGTGGTTCAGGGCTTCGTGCCCCTGGCGTCCGTCCTCTTCCTCGGCGACCGCCTCCGCCGGATCGCTGCCTTCGGCGGCGAGGTAGAGGGCCGGTGCCGGTGCGGTTTCCCCCGCCGCCTCCTCCGGATCCGCGTCGTAGGAGACGTCCCCTCCGCTCAGGCGGACATGCATCGTCTCGACCTCTTCGGGGCTCGTGCCGAACTCGCGGGCGAGGGCTTCCCGCTTTTCCCGGTCGAGGCCGATCCAGCGGTTCGTCCGACGGCGGAGGTTGAAGAACAGCTTGCGCTGGGCCTTGGTGGTGGCGACCCGCACGATGCGCCAGTTGCGCAGAATGAACTCGTGGATTTCGGAGCGGATCCAGTAGATGGCAAAGGAAATGAGACGCACCCCCTGGGCGGGGTCGAAACGCTTGACGGCCTTCATGAGGCCCAGGTTGCCTTCCTGGATGAGGTCTCCGAGCGGCAGCCCGTAGCCGTTGTAGCCGCGGGCGATGTAGACAACGAAACGGAGGTTGGAGAGGACCAGTTTCTGGGCCGCCTTGAGATCGCCTTCGTTGCGGTAGCGCACGGCGAGATCGTGCTCCTCCTCGGCCGTGAGGAGCGGGATGCGGCGGACGGCGGCGAGGTAGGCGTTGAGGCTCTCACCCACCCCCGTGCCGGGGGGGAGGGCGGGAAGGGTCAGGGTTTCGCTCATGGGGTCTGTCTCCCGACACGAGATCTCAAGGCCATATTTTAGCACTCATGCACTGAGACTGCCAACATGGGGGCGAGTTCCCCATTCCCGCGTGCCGTGGGGTCTGGTGGCGGGAGATTGGGGCCGCCGCGTGCCCTCCCGGGGGGGCTCGACCTCGTATACTGACCCCGAAACTGGCAAAGCCGGCCCTCTCGATAAAGGGACCGGTGAACGCCGGCGAACATCAACACACAATCAGAGGTTTTCTCTCATGTCCAAGAATAAAGTCAGCCGGATGCTGCTGCTCCTTTCCGCGTCCGCCCTCCTCCTCCTCAGCGGCTGCGTCGTGATCACCTCGAGCGCTATTTCCCAGGCCCGACCCATGAGCGGCGGGCACGTTGTTCACGTGACGACCCACGGCATGGGTTTCCTCCACCTCACCGCTCCCAATGGACTGACGGCGAAGGCCAACAGCGCGCTTCTCGCTCGGTGCGGCGGGGCGGGCACGACGGACGTCCAGACCCAGCTGAGCATGCGCGACATTCTCGGTATTGTCCAGATCTACAAGATCCGCGCCAGCGCCCACTGCCTCTGATCGCGGGGGCATCACGGTCGGCGAAGGCCCGCCCGGGGTTGGCCCCGGGCGGGCCTTCCCACGCCGGGGGCCGGGGGCGACGCCCCGGGCGCTCGGGTATCCTGAAAACGCAGGACGCCCCCTCCCGGAGGGGCGCCTTTCCCGTGTCCTCCGGAGCACCGTCATGGGTTGGTCCCCGCGTCAGGCATTCGGCCGCCTCGGGCGGCTTCTGCGCGACCTCCTCCGCCAGGGGCTGACGCCACACAAGCTTGCGCTCACCGTGGCCCTCGGATTTTTCTTGGGCCTGAGTCCGCTCGTGGGCAGCACCACGCTCCTCTGCACGCTGGCGGCGTTGGCCCTCGGCCTCAACCTGCCGCTCATCCAGATCGTGAACTACCTCGTTTATCCCCTCGAGATCCTCATGATCCTCCCGTTTTTCGAGCTGGGCGCCCGTCTCTTCGGGAGCCCGCTCCCGCCCGTCGATCCCCGGAGGCTCGTCGCGGCCTTTCGTCACCACTTTTTCCATAGCCTGAGGCTCTGGGGCGTCGTGATCCTGCACGGTGCCGTCGCCTGGGTCGTGGTGGGCGGTGCCATGGCCGTCGTCGTCTACCTTGCCGGTCTGCCGCTCCTCCACCGCCTCCTCCGGGGTCACGGAGGGAGCGCGGGGGAGGCTGGAACGGGTGGACCGGGCTGACGCCCGGGACGCCGGCGACGTCCTGGTCGTTGGGGCCGGGATCGTCGGCGTCGCGATCGCCGAGCGGCTCCGTCGTGAGGGGGCGCGGGTCACCCTCGTCGACGCCCGCCCGGAGGTCGCGGGAGCGACGAGCCACGCCAACGGCGGGCAACTTTCCTTTGCGAGCGCCGGGACTTGGAGCGGGGCGGAGCTGGCCTCCTTTTTTCTTCGCGGTCTTCTTCGGGGCCAGGAACGGTCCTGGCGGGTCTCCCCCGGGGTAGTGCCGGGAGCCCTCCTCTGGGCCTGCCGGCCGCGCCCCCGCGCGGACGAGCGCCTGCGCGCCCTCGTCCGCCTGAGCGCCCAGGAGTTTGCCCGCTTTCTGGCCGAGGACCCGGGTCTCCACCCGCTTGTCGAGGGGTACGGCGTCTGGGCTCTCCGCGTGCACGGAGGAGGGGGGGGGGGCGCGGCGGGTCTTCCCGCCCCCGTCCGCCTGGAACGGGGCGAGGCGGTGTTCCACGCCGGCGATGCTTACGGGGACTGCCGCCGCTTCGCCCACGCCCTGGCCGATCGTTTCCGGGCCGGGGGGGGGCGCCTTCTCCTCGGGGTTTCCGTCCGCGCCCTTGACGTGGAGCCCTCCGGGGTGCGGCTCGAGACCACGGGCGGCGTGCTCCGCGCGGGGCGGGCCGTCGTCGCCTCCGGCCTCGGCGCCCGCGGTCTCCTCGGGCCGCTCGGCGTGCGGCTTCCGCTCTTTCCCGTCCAGGGCTACAGCCTGACCTATCCGTGTCCGGGCCCGACGCCGCGTTTTGCGCTCCTCGACGAGGAACGCAAGGTGGTGCTCACGCGGCTCGGCGACGGTCTCCGTGTGGCGGGTCTTCTCGATTTCGGATGCCGTGACGAACGCCCGCGCCCGTGGATGCTGCACCGTCTCGAGGCCGTCGCGCGGCGCTGGCTCCCCGATCTCGTGGCGGGGAGCACGCCGGTGGATCCCTGGGCGTGCGTGCGGGCGATGGCTCCGGGCGGCGTTCCGTATCTCGGGAGCGTCGCCCGGGGACGGGTCGTCTGCGCCGTCGGTCACGGTCATCTCGGCTGGACGCTGGCCGCCGGGAGCGCCCGGATCGTGAGCGATCTCCTCGGGGAACGCCCGCCGCTCCTGCCGCTTTCGGACTACGCGCCGCCGGGGAGCCCCCGGGGCGCTCGACTATAATTTGAGTTTGGTCACGGTCGGGTTTCCCGGGGGTCCCTTTTTATGCGTTTCGATGCCGTTTGCGCCGTGGTGAGCGGGGGGGCTTCAGGCCTGGGTCGCGCCGTCACGGAGCGGGTCGTGGCCCGCGGCGGGAAGGTCGCCGTTCTCGACGTGCAGGAGGAGGCCGGGCGGGAGCTCGTCCGCCATCACGCCTCGGCCGTCCGTTTTGTCACCACCGACGTCCGCGACGAGGAGGCGGTCGAACGGGCCCTCGACGAGGCCGTGGGGTTCTTCGGAGGCCCGCCGGCCCTCGCGGTGAGCTGCGCCGGGGTCCTCGGCGCCGGACGGGTCCTCGCGCGGGAGGGGCCGATGCCCTCGGCCCGTTTCCGCCACGTCCTCGAGGTCAATCTTCTCGGGACCTTCCATCTCGCACGGGCCGCCGCCGCCCGCATAAGCGCGGCCACGCCCAACGAGGAAGGCGAACGCGGCTGCCTCGTTCTCACCGCCTCGGTGGCCGCTTTCGAAGGCCAGATCGGCCAGGCGGCCTACTCCGCCTCGAAAGGAGGCGTGGCCTCGCTGACCCTGCCGCTTGCCCGGGAGTTCGCGCGCTTCGGGGTGCGTGTGGTCACCATCGCGCCCGGTCTTTTCGAGACCCCAATGATGCAGGGGATGCCCCCCGAGGTGCAGGCTTCGCTCTCCGCCCAGGTGCCTTTCCCGGCGCGCCTCGGACGCCCCGCGGAGTACGCCGCCCTTGTCGAGAGCATCGTGACAAACCCGATGCTGAACGGCTGCACGCTCCGCCTCGACGGAGCGATCCGCCTCCAACCCAAGTGAACAGCCCGGCCGCGGAAGAAATCTCCCCGGGGCGCGAACGTCTCGGCTGCAACGTCCTCGTGGTGGGCGCCGGGCCGGCCGGGCTCGCCGCCGCCATCACGCTGCGGACCCGACGGCCCGACCTCGAGGTGGTGGTGCTCGACAAGGCTTCCGCCGCGGGGGGGCACACGCTTTCGGGGGCGGTCATCGAGACCGCCGCTCTTGAGCGGCTGCTTCCCGACTGGCGCGAGCGGGCGAAGGCGGCGGGAACGGTGGCCGTGCCGGTGACCGAGGACCGCTTCTCCGGGCTCACCTACCGCCGGCGTGTTTCGCTCCCGACCCCGCCGCCGATGCACAACCGGGGCAACACCATCGTCTCACTGGCCGGCGTCGTGCGCCTTCTCGCCGCCCGTGCCGAGGAGCTCGGGGTTCAGCTCTTCTTTGGTTTTGCCGCCGAAGAGATGCTCTACGACACCGCCGGGAAGGCGCGGGGCGTGCGCGTGGGCGACCTCGGCCGCCGTCGCGACGGCCGCCCGGGCCCGCGCTTTACGCCCGGGGTCGACATCGAGGCGGGTCTCGTCGTCCTCGCCGAGGGCTGCCGCGGCAGCCTGACCAAGACCGTTCTCGCCCGATTCGGTCTCGACCGCGAGGCCGGGCCGCAGACCTACGGCCTCGGCCTGAAGGAACTCTGGCGCGTGCCGCCGGGGCGCGTGCACCCGGGCCGGGTCGAACACACCGTGGGCTGGCCCCTCGACGCCGGGACCTACGGCGGAAGCTTCCTCTACCACCTTGACGAAGACCGGCTCTACCTGGGCTTCGTCGCGGGCTTGGATTACGCCGATTCCGGCTTCTCGCCCTTCGAGGCCTTCCAGCAGTTCAAGCACCACCCGAGCGTGCGTCCGCTTCTCGAGGGTGGCGAGATCCTCGAGGCCGGCGCGCGGAGCCTGGTCGAGGGCGGCTGGGGGGCGCTTCCGCGCCTCGAGGCCCCGGGCCTCGTCCTGGTGGGCGACGCCGCCGGCACGCTCAACGTCCCCAAAATCAAAGGCGTGCACATGGCCCTCGGTTCCGGCATCCTCGCCGCCGAGCATTATCTCGAGCACGGGAGCGGGGAGGGGTTCGACGCCCGTTTCCGCGCCTCGTCCCTGGCCGCCGAGCTCCGTCGTGTGCGCAACATCCGCCCGGGGTTCCGCGCCGGGCTCCTCGCGGGTCTCGCCAACGCCGCTTGGGAGACCGCGACCCGGGGGGCGAGCCCCTGGACGCTCCGTATGGCTCACGACGACGCCCGGGCCCTCGCGCCGCGCTCCGCCCGCCGCCGCCCGCGGACCTACCCCCGCACGCTTCCGCCCGCCGACCGCCTGGCCTCGGTCTATTTCGCGGCGACCCGCCACGAAGAAGACCAGCCGGTGCACCTTCACGTCGCCGCCACCGCTCTTTGCCTGGGCGACTGCCGTGCGCGTTACGATCACCCCTGCACCCGTTTCTGTCCCGCCGGGGTCTACGAGATCGTGGGGGAGGGCGAGGAGCGGCGTCTTCAGATCAACGCCGCCAACTGCGTCCACTGCAAGGCCTGCGACATCAAGGACCCGTACGGGCAGATCACCTGGGTTCCGCCCGAGGGCGGTTCCGGGCCGAACTACTCCGCTCTCTGAATCCTCCACCGGAGCGGCCGCGCGGCCGCCTCCGCCCCGCCGTGAGTCACGTCCGCATGAAGATTCTCGTTCCTGTCAAACGCGTCATCGACTACAGCGTACGCGTGCGCGTCCAGCCCGACCGCAAGGGCGTGGTCACCGAGGGGGTCAAGACCGGTCTCAACCCCTTCGACGAGATCGCCCTCGAGGAGGCGCTTCGCATCCGTGAGGCGGGCCACCCGGTCGAGGAGATTCTGGCCGTGACCGTGGGGTCCGCCGACGCGCAGCAGGTCCTGCGCACGGCCCTGGCGCTGGGGGCGGATCGGGCCCTCCTTCTCGAGACCGCGCAGCCCAGCATTCCCGGGGGCGTGGCCCGCGTCCTTCACGCCCTGGTGCAGGAGCGCGCGCCCGACCTCGTCCTCATGGGCAAGCAGGCGATCGACGACGACGCCCACCAGACCGGCGGGCTTCTGGCCGGACTGTGGGGGCGTCCGCAGGTGACCTGCGTCTCGCGTCTCGAGATCCTCGAGGGCGGGCGCGTGCGGGCGACGCGCGAGGTCGATCACGGGCTCGAGACCCTTGAGGTGGATCTCCCGGCGGTGGTGACCGCCGATCTCCGGCTCAACACCCCGCGCTTCGTCAAGATGCCCGACATCATGCGCGCGCGGCAGAAACCCCTCGAGACCGTCCCCGCCGATCGCTACGGTCTCGGCGAGGTCCCGATCGAGATGCTCGCCTTCGACCCGCCACCCGAGCGGCCGAAAGGCGTCATGGTCCCGGACGTCGACGCCCTTGTCGCCGCCCTGAAAGAACGCGGAGTGCTTTGACGATGTCGCGCATCCTTGTTGTCGCCGAACGCCACCACGAACATCTGACCGAAGGCACGCGCAAGACTCTGGCCTGCGCGGCCGCGCTGGCGCCCGAGGGGGCGGATCTCGCCGTCCTCGGCGCGGGGGCGGACGCCGCCGCCGACGAGGGGGCCCGCCTCGCGGGGGTGGCCCGTGTGCGCCTCGGACCCCAGGCGGGGTTCGACCCGCCGCTCGCGACCGTGTGGGCCCCGGTTCTTGCCCGGCTCGCCGCCGACTACGACGCGGTGCTGATGCCGGCGTCGAGCCTCGGGCGTGACGTGACGCCGCGGGCGTCCGCCCTCGCCTCCGGCGTCATGATCACCGAGGTCGCGGAGGTGGTCGACGCCCGGACGTTCCGTCGCTTCATCTACGCCGGCAACGTGCGGCTCACCGTGCGCGCCCGCCCCGAGGCCGGGCGTCTCTTCCTCACCGTCCGGCCGGCCTCGTGGCCGGCCGTGGGGGAGCGGACGGGCGCGGCCGCCCCCGTCGTCCGCGACGTGCCCGATCCCGTGCCCGATCCCGCCACCCGTTACGTCGGCCTCGAGGAACACGCCTCGGAGCGGCCCGACCTCCAGTCGGCGAAGCGGGTGGTTTCGGGCGGGCGCGGACTGGGAAGCGCCGAAAACTTCGCTCTTCTCGAGGGCCTGGCCCGGCGTCTCGGGGCCGCGCTCGGAGCCTCCCGCGCCGCGGTCGACGCCGGCTACGCCCCGAACGACCTTCAGGTCGGCCAGACCGGCAAGATCATTGCCCCGGATCTCTACCTCGCCGTCGCGATCTCGGGGGCCATCCAGCACGTGACCGGCATCAAGGACGCCCGCGTCATCGTCGCCATCAACAAGGACCCGGACGCGCCGATTTTCAAAATCGCCGACATCGGGCTCGTGGGCGATCTCTTCGCGATCGTCCCGGCGCTCGAGAAGGCGCTCGAGCGGGCCGGCGCCGGGTCATGAACCCCGTCGTCTGGACGCCGGCGCCGGAGGAAGCGGCCCGCGCGCACCTCACGCGCTTCGCGCACCGCGTCCGCGCCCGCGGCCTCGTGCCGGAGCCCGACCCCCACGCTCTCTGGAGCTGGTCGGTCGAACGTCCGGAAGAGTTCTGGACGGAACTCGCGTCGTTCCTGGACGTGCCGTTCGACGCCCCGCCGCGGCGGATCCTCGAGGATCCGGACGCGATGCCGGGCGCGCGCTGGTTCGTTGGGGCGGAACTCAACTACGCGCGTGTCGTCTTGGGCGTCGGGGCGGAGGGCGACCCCGCCCTCGTCTTCCGCGACGAGAGCGGGGCCCGCCGTGCCTGGACCCGGGGGGAGCTCCGGCGTCAGGTCGCCGGTTGGCAGGCCCTTTACCGCGCGTTCGGACTCGTCCGCGGCGATCGTGTCGCCGGGTATCTCCCGAACCTTCCCGAGACCCTTGCGGCCATGCTCGCCGCCGCCGCCTCGGGACTCGTCTGGACGGGGGCGTCGAGCGACTTCGGGGTCGAGGGGGTTCTCGACCGTTTCGGGCAGGTCGCGCCCCGCCTTCTTGTGGCCGCCGACGGCTACCGCCACCAGGGCCGCCCGTACGACGTGCGCGAGCGGGTGGTCGAGATCGCCCGCCGCCTCGACTGCCCCGCGGTTCTCGTCCCCTATCTCCGCCCGGCGGAGACGCCGCCCACGGGCATGCACGCGCCGCCTCTCCCCGCCTCCGAAGGGCCCGTGTTCGTCCCCGTCCCGTTCGATCACCCCCTCTACGTCCTTTTTTCCTCGGGAACGACCGGCCGCCCCAAGGGCATCGTCCACGCCCACGGGCGGGTGCTTCTCCAGCACCTCAAGGAACACCGCCTCCACGTCGATCTGCGGGCGGGGGAACGGATCTTCTATTACACGACGATCGGCTGGATGATGTGGAACTGGCTTGTGACGGCCCTGGCCTCGGAGGCGGTCGTCGTCCTCTACGAGGGCTCGCCCTTCCACCCCGGCCCGGAGGCGCTCCTCCGTCTTGCCCGCGAAGAGGGGATCGCTCACTTCGGAACGAGCGCCAAGTATCTTTCGGGTCTCGAGAAGGCGGAGGTCAACGCCCGCTCCTCGGGGGCTTTCGCCGCGACCCGCACCCTCCTCTCGACCGGCTCGCCGCTTCTTCCCGAGCAGTTCGATTACGTGCGCGACGCCCTCGGCCCGCAGCTTCACCTCGCGTCGATCTCCGGCGGGACCGACATCGTCTCCTGCTTCGTTCTCGGCCACCCACTCCTTCCCGTTCGCCGCGGCGAGATCCAGTGCCGGGGGCTGGGCATGCCCGTCGACGTCTTCGACGAGACCGGCCGTCCGCTGCGCGGGCGGCCGGGAGAACTCGTCGCCACCCGGCCGTTTCTCGCCATGCCGGTGGGCTTCTGGAACGACCCCGACGGGAGCCGCTACCGCGACGCCTACTTCACGACCTACCCCGGCGTCTGGCGCCACGGCGACCGGGCGGAGATCACCGCCTCGGGCGGGATCGTTCTGAGTGGCCGCTCGGACGCGGTGCTCAACCCCGGGGGGGTGCGCATCGGCACGGCCGAGATCTACCGCCAGGTCGAGGCTTTCCCGGAAGTGCTCGAGGCCCTTGCGGTGGGCCAGAGGGTCGGCGGCGACGAGCGGGTCGTCCTCTTCGTACGCCTGCGCGAAGGGGCTGTCCTCGACGAGGCGTTGCGCACCGCGATCCGCCGGCGTCTGCGCGAGCAGGCCTCGCCCCGCCACGTGCCCGAGCGCATCCTGGCGGTCGCCGATTTCCCGCGCACGCGCAGCGGCAAGGTCAGCGAGATCGCGGTTCGCGACGTGCTGGCCGGAGGCACGCCCGCGAACACCGGGGCGCTCGCCAACCCCGAGGCCCTCGACCTCTTCCGGGATCTTCCGGAACTGAGAACGGAGCGTCGGGCGTGACGGACGCGTCGTTCCTCCCCGGACCGTGACGCCGCCGCCGTCGGCGCCGGAGGGGGGCTGGACGCGCACCTACCTCCTCGCCTCCGGCCGGCTCCTGCCTTGGATCGTCCTCCGTGCCCTGGCCCAGGTCGCTCTCGTCCTTCTCCTCGCCCGCGGCCTCGGGGCGGAGGTCTACGGCCGCTTCGTGGCCGTGCTCGCGGTCGCCTCTTTCCTCACGCCCCTGGCCGGCCTGGGGGCACCGGGCGTCGTGCTCCGTGAGACGAGCCGCGCGTCCCCGAACGCGGCGGGGCTCCTCCGGGCCGCCGTCCGCCTCTGGGCGTGCACGCTCCTCGTCCTCGTTCCGCTTGGGGCGACGGGTGTTCTTCTCGCGCTTCCGAGAACGGCCCCGGCGGCGGCGGTTGTTGTCTTTCTGCTCGCCGAGATCGGCGGGACTTCGCTCGTCGAGATCGTCGCCCGCCACGAGCAGGGACGGGGACGGGCGAGCCGCTACGGGGCTCTGCAGGTGGGACTGATCGGTGTCCGTCTCGGGGCCCTTCTTCTCCTCTGGGTCCTTGCGGTGCGTTCCCGCCTCGCCTGGTGGATGGGTGCCTACGCGTCGGCCACCGTGGTCTACGCCTTGGCGCTCGTCGTCCGGGCGCTCGGGTTGTCTTCACGGGCTCCGCGGGTGTCGTCCGTGACCCTGGCGGGCCGGGCCTGGCCGTTTGCCGCCGGGACGGTGGCCCAGCGTGTGCAGACGGAATTCAATAAGCCCGTTCTCGCCGCCGTGAGTTTTGCGGCGGTCGCCGAACTCAACGTCGCTCAGCGGGCGGTCGACGTCGTCGCGCTCCCCTTGGTCGCGCTTCAGGAAACGCTCTGGCCGCATCTCTACCGACGCGGGACGCGCGACACGGAGCTGCGCCGGGCCCTTGGGGTCCTCGTCTCCTGCGCGCTTTTGGCCGCCGTTCTTCTCCGCCTTGTCCTCGCCCCGCTTCTTCCCCTGATCTTTGGATCGTCCTTCGCCGCCTCGGCCCGGCTTGTGGGGTTCCTCGCCGCCTTGCCGCTCCTCCAGCTCGGGCGCAACGCCGCCCACGCGGCGGCGGCGGCGGCCGGCCGCATGCACACGATCGGTCTCGCCGCCGCCGCCGGAGCGGCGGGGGGGGTGGTCGGGACGCTTCTCCTCGTTCCCCGGATGGGCCTTCTGGGCGCGGCTGCGGCCCTCTACGCGGCGGAGTTGCTCGTGGTCTCGGTCCACCTTGGGGTCCTCCTGGGCCAGCGCCGCGCGCGGCGCTCTTCCCCTTCGTGATCCGGGAGGTTATGCTATGGCTCGTCCGCCGAGCGCTTCAAACGGAAGTGACGCCGTCATGAACACAGGGAAAAATTCGCGAGAAGAATGTGCGCGCGGGATCGGACGGGCGTCCCTTGCCTTTGCTTTTCTTGGCGTTTCGTTGCTCGTTTCTTCCGCCTCCGCCGGTGTGCTGGCTCCGGCTCTCCGCGCTCTCGCCCGGAGCGGCGTTCCCCGGGGGGCGCCGGGGCGCGTTCCGGCCTCGCCCTTCGCCCCACGGATCGACACCGCGGGGCGGGTCCAGGTGGTGATCCGTCCGCGTCACGCCGGAGGGTCGCTTCCTTCGCTCGCCTCTCTTGCGGCCTTGGGCGGGCACCGGATTCGTGTCTCGCGCCTCATGGATGTGATCCAGGTCTGGCTGCCGGTGGCGGAACTCCGTGCCGTGGCGGCCCTCCCGGAGGTGGGCTCCGTGGGACTCCCGACGTACGCGGTGGTGCATGCCCCGTCCGCTCGCCTGCCGCCGAAGACTCGGGACATGACCCCGGGGCAACCCCCGGCGGGCGGGGGGATGGGGCCCCCTCCCGCGTCCGGCCGGAGCCGCAAGGACACGGGTGCCTTGGGGCCCCTCGTTCTCGGGATGCTCCTGATTCTTTCCGTCGTCACCGCGGTTCGGCGACGGCGCCCCGGGCGCTGAATCCGCCGTGCGGCGGGTTCAAGGCGCGCTTCCTCCCCCCTGTGCCAATGTGAGCTGAGACACCCGACC
>JAKAQQ010000233.1 GCA_021819635.1 Pseudomonadota bacterium | reverse complement strand
CGAAGAGCACCGACTGGCACGACTGGCCGTACTTCGCCAACGACGGCGCCACCCAGGCGCCTGACGGCTACTACCGCATCCTCGGGCGGGTGGACGACGTGATCAACGTGGCGGGCCACCGTCTCGGCACGAAGGAGCTCGAGTCCGCGGCCATCCTCGTGGACGAGGTGGCAGAGGCCGCCGCGGTGCCGGTCGTCGACGAGCTGCGCGGCCGGGCCGTCGAGATGTACATCTCGCTCAAGCCCGGCGTCACCGCGACCCCCGAGGTCGAAGAGAAGGTGGCCAAGATGATCGAGATCGAGATCGGGAAGGTTGCCCGCCCGAAGAACGTCTGGATCGTCCCCGACATGCCAAAGACCCGCTCGGGCAAGATCATGCGCCGGGTGATCGCTGGGATCTCGAACTTCACCGACGTCGGGGACATCACCACCCTCGCCAACCCCGAGGTCGTCGAGGAGATCCGAGTCCACGTCCACGAGGTCAAGCAGGCCAAGGGTGAGGTGGCCAAGCTCTCCGAGAAGGAGGCCGAGGAGATCAAGGCGTTCGGCCAGGCCGAGTAGCGCGCCTCGATACCCCGTTGACGACCCGGGGCCGGTGACGACCGGGCCGGTGCGGGGCCGTTCGTGGCCATTGTCTGGGGGGAACCGGCGGGTGGCGTCGGGTCCGGGTGCCGCCGCGGCGTCCGGACCCGGCGTAACATCGGTCACGTGCCACTGCGCGCGGCAGGCCAGGTCGCAAGGTTCCGTCTCCAGTGACGCCAGGTGACTGGCTCACGGTCGTCTTCCTCTTCGCGCTCGCCTCGTTGATCCCGGTGATCTGGGCGATCGTGGACGTCGCGCGCCGTCCGTCGTGGCAGTTCTCGACCGGCCGTAAGGTGCTCTGGGCCGTCTCGCTCGGCTTCGGCTGGCTGATCCTCTGGCCCGTCGCCCTCGTCTCCTCGATCGTCTACCTGGCCGTCCTCCGACGTCGCTTCCCCCCGCAGGGCCCGCCCGGCGGCCCGTACGGCGGCGGCCCGTACGCGTCGGGGCCCTATAGCGGCGGGCCCTACGGCGGCGGGCAGGCACCCGGGCCCTATGGCGGCGGGCCCTACGGCGGCGGGCCCTACGGCGGCGGCCCCTACGGCGGCGGGCAGGCACCCGGCCCCTACGGCGGCGGACCGCAGGAGGGCGGCGGCTCGCAGGGCGGCGGCTCGCAGGGACCCCGCCCCTACGGCGGCTACAGCTACCCGCCCGAGCCCCCTCCTCCGCTCCCGCCGCCCGCGGGCTGGTACCCCGACCCCGCCGGAAGCGGCAACGAGCGCTGGTGGGACGGGAAGGGTTGGACCGACCACCTGCGCTGATCGATCGCGTCTGTTGACCCCGAGCGCCTGCTGAGCGAGCACACCGCCGCCCCGAAAGGCGGTCGTCGTGCTGGCGTCAGCCGCTCCAGTCGAAGACGCGTCAGCTGCTCCAGTCGAAGAGGTCGGGGGGAAGGGAGCTCGGCCGGGCTCCCTCGTGCGCCTCGTAGCCGGACCACCAGCCGGAGGCGTCGGGGGGCGTGGGGAGGCCGAGCTCCTTGCGCTCGCTCAGCGCGTCTCGCACGACGCGCTTGGAGCGCCTGAGCGCGCCGAGTTCACCGGGGGACGCTGCGCCCTCGGACCACATCTGCTCCTCGCGGTGCCACGCCTGGGTACGCGCGACGACGATCGCGTCGGTGGCCTCTGCGGCACGTCGCCGCGCGTCGGCGCTCATGTCCGCGCACACGTCGGCTGCGCGCATCCAGCCGTAGTCCATGTCCAAGAGCATGAGGCCGCGCGCGACGTCGAACGGGCCCACGATGTCGACGAGGGGGTCGATGACTCTCAGCTCCGTGCCTTCTGGGAGGGGCGGCATGAGGTTCGTCCGCTGGCGCTCCGCGAAGGCGATGGCTCCGACCGCCCGGAGGAACACCTCGAGGGCGCTCGCGGTCGCGTAATCGTGGTCGTCCACGGGAAGCTCGAGCGGCATCGCGAGGATCGCGAAGATCTGCGTCGCCCCGAGGGCCGCGGCGGCCGCCACCGGGACGTTCTCCACGACGCCCCCGTCCACGTACGCGTCGCCGGCGAGCGCCCGCGGCGGGAAGATCATCGGCACACTGGCCGAGGCGATGACCCCGTCGACGAGGTCGACCGGTCCGCCTGCCGTCCCGGGCACGGGCGTCAGCGCGTCGGACTGCACGAGCACGCCGTCCTCGGTGACGTAGCGCAGCACCCCGGCGCCCAGCGCGACCACTGCGAGGCGGAGGTCGAGCCCCGGGCGTGCGATCAGCGCGGGGTCGAGCGGGGCGACCCCTCGTCCCCCTCGGCGAAGCAGCTCGGCCAGCGGATCCAGCGTGAGCAGCGAGCCCGCGCGGCCTCGCATCTGCCGGCGTGCCCTGCCGAGCCTCGGAAGCGCGCGGACGACCTGGGCTGCGAGACGGATCGAGCGCCCGCGACTGGGGCTCCGCGGCGGCGGGTCCTCTCCCGAACTGCCCGGCACCGGCGGCCGCGTGCTCTCGACGACCCAATGGTCGATCACCCGGCCGAACAGGGTCCCGTCGAGCGCGGCGACCCACGGCTGCTTCCCGAAGAGCAGGTCGGCCCTCGTCATCGCGAGCAGGTCGTCGTGGAGCTCGCGCGTGCGCTGCACGAGCTC
>JAKAQQ010000232.1 GCA_021819635.1 Pseudomonadota bacterium | reverse complement strand
ATCTGGGGGCGCGCGCGCTCATGCCGGTTTTCCGCGACGGCGCCCCGGTGCCGAGTCTCGCGCCCATGATCCGTGCCGTGAACCCCACGGTGGTGAACATCGCCACCCGCGGGACGCTGCCCCTGCGGGCGTCGCCCTTCGCCCCCTTCCTCCAGAACCCCTTCTTCAGCCAGTTCTTCGGCGGCATGCCCGAGGCCCCGATCAAGCAGCGCTTCGAGGCTCTGGGCTCGGGTGTGATCGTGAACGCGAAGAAAGGCTACATCCTGACCAACGACCACGTGATCCGCCACGCCCGCTCGATCGTCGTCACCACCTACAGCAACGACCGCTACCGGGCGCGTGTGGTCGGCGTGGACCGCCGGAGCGATCTCGCGGTCCTCCAGATTCACGCCCACCATCTGCAGCAGATCGTCCTCGGCAACTCCGACCGGCTCGAGGTCGGGGACTTCGTCGTCGCCATCGGGAACCCCTTCGGCCTTGAGCGCACCGCCACCTTTGGGATCGTGAGCGGTCTGGGGCGCACGAACATCGGCAAGGACGAGGGCGACACGTTCATCCAGACCGACGCCGCGATCAACCCCGGCAACTCCGGCGGCGCGCTCGTCGATCTCCGCGGCCACCTCGTCGGCATCAACACCGCCATCCTGACCGAGAACGACGGCGGGAACATCGGCATCGGCTTTGCCATCCCGATTGCCCTCGCCCGCCAGGTGATGGACCAGATCATCAAGTACGGGCACGTCGCGCGCGGGGTGCTGGGCGTCTACGTCGAGGACCTCTCCCCGCACCGCGCCGAGGGCCTCGGGCTGCCGCGCAACACCCAGGGCGCGCTCGTCACCGAGGTGCTCCCGGGTTCGGGCGCCGCGCACGCCGGCCTTCGCCAGTACGACGTGATCGTCTCGGTGAACGGCCACCGTGTCGACAACATCTCGGATCTCGAGGCCTACGTCGGCGTCAAGCGTGTGGGCACCGTGGTTCGCCTCGGGATCCTGCGTCGCGGCCGTCGCCTCGCCCTACGCGTGCGCCTGGGGTCGCCCCGGGCGACGAGCGTCTCCACCTTCCCGAAGCACGTCGATCTCGGCATCGCGCTCTCGAACATCACCGCAAGCTCCCCCCTCTACGGGCGGGTCCACGGGGTGCTGGTCGTCGGGGTGAACCCCGAGGGGCCGGCCGCGCAGGCCAACCCCCCGATCAACGTGGGCGACGTGATCACGGCCGTGGACGAGCGCCCGGTCGCGAACCTCGCCCAGTTCCGCGCCGTTCTGGCCCACGCCCGGGGCATCCTTCTGCTCACGGTTCAGCGCGGGTCGCAGGTCTTCGTGACCACGGTGCCGATCGGCAAGTGACCCCGGCGGGGCGCGGGGCGCTAGCTTTTCAGGCCGCGGGCGCGGTGGAGCACGACGTAGGCGGCGGCAAAAAAGAGAAGGAGAAACGCGACCATCATCGTGTAGGCCCGCACCATGCCGATGTCGCTCACGCCGAGCACGCCGTCGCGGAAGGCGTTGACCATGTAGAGGATCGGGTTGAAGCGGCTGAGCCCGCGCCAGAAGGGGGGGAGCACGCGGATCGAGTAGAACACCCCGCCGAGATAGGTGAGGGGGGTCAGGACGAACGTCGGGATGATCGAGATGTCGTCGAACTTCCGGGCGAAGAGGGCGTTGAGGAACCCGGCGAGGGAGAAGGTGGCGGAGGTCAGGAGCACCGTCGTGAGCATGATCCAGGGGTGGCGGATTTCGAGGTGCGCGAAGAAGAGGGCGACGCCGGTCACGATGAGCCCGGTGGTGAGCCCGCGGATCATGCCCCCGCCCATGTAGCCGAGCAGCACGAGCACGTCGGCCACCGGGGCGACCAGAAGTTCCTCGACGTAGCGCGAGAACTTGGCGCCGAAGAACGAGGAGACGACGTTCGAGTAGGAGTTGGTGATGACCGCCATCATGATGAGCCCGGGGGCGATGTACGCCATGTACGGCACCCCGTCCATGAGGCCCACCCGGCGGCCGATGATGCTGCCGAAGATCACGAAGTAGAGCGTCATCGTGATGGCCGAAGGGAAGAGCGTCTGCGGCCAGATGCGCAGGATGCGCAGCCACTCGCGGCGGAGGATGGTGACGAAGGCCACGGTTTGGGCGCGGAGCACCGGGTTCACGGGACGGGGTTCTCCGGGGGGCGCGCGGTCAGGTGCAGGAAGAGCTCCTCGAGACGGTTCGCGCGGTTGCGGAGACTGCGCACGCGCAGGCCCGCCTCGGCGAGCCGGGCGAAGAGCGCCGTGAGATCGCCGTCGCGGGCGACGAAGACCTCGAGCGTGTGCGTGTCGGGCGCGTGCCAGCGGACGCCCGGCGGCGGCTCGGGAAGCCGCCCCGGCGCGGCCTCGAGGTCGAGCACGTAGGCCTCCTCGGCGAGGCGGGTGAGGAGCTCGCGCCGCAGGCCCACGGTGAGGAGCCGCCCGTGGTCGAGGATGGCGATCCGGTCGCAGAGGTGTTCGGCTTCTTCGAGGTAGTGGGTCGTCAGGATGATCGTCCGCCCCTCCTCGTTGAGGCGGCGGAGGAAGGCCCAGGTCTCGCGCCGCATCTCGACGTCGACCCCGGCGGTGGGCTCGTCGAGGATGACGAGACGCGGTTCGTGGACGAGGGCCCGGGCGATGAGAAGCCGCCGTTTCATCCCCCCCGAGAAGA
>JAKAQQ010000231.1 GCA_021819635.1 Pseudomonadota bacterium | reverse complement strand
ATCTTTCACGGCGGCCTCCTGGAGCCGGGGGCTCCTCACGTCAAGGGCGTCCGTCTCCGTATCCTAGCGCCTGCCGTGGACTCCGGCCACCCGGCGCGCCACCCCGCGCCAACGGTAAGGTTCGAGGCTCTGGAGCGCCACCCCCGCGAGGTGGGCGGTATTGTGCGGGCGGCCGTCGTAGACGGGGACGAGACGCCACTCGATGCGCGACGGCGGCGGAAGCGCGGTCACGAAATGACGGCGGGCGAGAACGGCGTAGACGAGGAGATGCCGTCCGCGGTCGTAGTACCACCACCCCGGTCGAAGGCGCCCGGGCAGATGCGGAAAGGCGCCCGCGTAGTGGGTCGGGGGCGCCAGGAGGAAGGTGAAGGGGTTGCGGTCGAGGAGGGGGCGAAGAGGCAAGGGGTGGCCGCGGACGGCCGCGCTCATGAGGGCGTTTCCGAGGCCCGCCCGCACGGCGGCGGTGACGCGGGCGACGGCGACGGCCTCGGCGGCGACACGCAGGCGCACGATGCGTTGGGCGGCCGTCGCGATCAAAATCACGACGAGGGCGACGACGACGACGTTCTCGAGCCGTCGGAGCCAGGCGAGGGCGACCGGAGGGGTCGAGGAAACGGCGGGGACGGTGCGCGGACCGCGGCGGCGCACGGGACTAGTGCTGCACGACCTGGATGAGATCCCACATCGGCAGGAAAACGCCGAGGGCCAGGATGAGAACCATCACGCCGAGGACGACGACGAGGAGGGGCTCGATCAGGGTGCTCAGGTTGCGCACCTCGTAGGCGACTTCTTCTTCGTAGAACGTCGCGACTTCGTCCATCATGTCGTCAATCGCGCCGGTCTCGTCGCCGACCCGGAGCATCTGGAGCACCACCGGTGTGAAGAGGCCGACGGCGCGGGCGGTGCGGGAGATGCTCTCCCCCCGCTCGATCCCCACGCGCATGGCCAGAATGCGCTCGGCGACGAACTCGTTGCCCACGCCGCGGGCAATGAGGGCGAGGGCCTGGACGATGGGAAGGCCGGCGCGGTAGCTCATCGCAAACGCGCGGGCAAAGCGGGCGAGAGAACCCCGGAGCGTGATCCCGCCCACGACCGGGAGTCGGAGCTTCGTCCGGTCCCAGACGTACCGCCCGCGCGGGGTGCGAAGGTAGGCGCGGGTGACCAAGGCGGCCACGACCGTGGCGAGAGTGACGACGAGCCAGTAGCGGGCGGCAAAACCGGAGACGGCGAGAATAAGGCGTGTGGCCCAGGGGAGGCGGGCGTGGAAGCGCGCGTAGACGTGGGCGAAGATCGGGATGACCTTGACGGTGATGATCCAGACGGCGATCGCCATGGCGATGATCACGATCGTGGGGTAGCGCAGTGCGGTCACAATCTGCTGGCGTGTGGTCTTGTCGCGGCTGAGGTAAATATGGAGCCGGGAGAAGGCTTCGTCGAGTTTGCCGAGCTGCTCGCCCACACGGATGATGCTCACGTAGAGGGGCGGGAAGACGTCGGCGCGGCGGGCCATCGCTCCGGCGAGATCGCGGCCCTCCTCGAGGGCGGCGCGGATCTCGACGAGGGCGTCGCGAAAGGGCCCCGGGCGGAGCGATTCGAGGAGGCTTTCGAGGCCGCGGCTGAGCGGGACTCCGGCGCGGGTGAGCCCGTGCATCTGCCGGCTGAAGAGGATGAGCTGGTCGGTGGTGAAACGGCGCCCGCGCAGGGGCGCGAGAAGACGCGACCAGTCCGTCCGGGCGTGTTCGGGGGTGATCTCCACCGGGACGATGTCGACCGCCATGAGCTCGGCGGCGACCGCCTCCGCGCTCTCGGCTTCGCGGACGCCGCGGATGAGCCCGCCGCGCCGGTCGCGTCCGCGGAAGTCGTAGCGGGCCACGGGCGGTCCTCAGGAGTCCTGCGGCGCGAGTTCGGTTTCGCCCGAAAGCCGCAGGACTTCCGGGAGGGTGGTCCGTCCCTCCCGGGCGAGGTCGAGCCCGGCCTCGAGGAGGGGGCGGTACCAGGGCTGGCGGCGGGCGCAGACGCGGAATTCCGTCGCCCGCTCCTCGCGCAGGGCCTCCGCCAGTCCTTCGTCGATTTCGAGATATTCGAAGATTCCGATGCGGCCACGGTAGCCGCTGTTGGCGCAGAGCGCGCAGCCCCGTCCGCGCACGAAGGAGGCGTCCGCCGGCACGTGGTGGGCCTCGAGCCAGGCCCGGAGCGAGGGGCTCGGGTCGTCCGGCGCGCGGCACCCCTCGCAGACGCGGCGCAGGAGGCGCTGGGCGAGGACGGCGCGCAGGGCCGCCGCAAGGAGATACCCCCGTGTGCCCATCGAGAGCAGACGCTCGAGGGTGGCCGGCGCGTCGTTCGTGTGCAGGGTCGAGAGCACGAGGTGGCCCATGAGGGCCGCGCGCAGCGCCACCTCCATCGTCTCCTCGTCGCGGATCTCGCCCACCATGAGGACGTCGGGATCCTGGCGGAGGGCGGTGCGGAGCACGCGGGCGAAACTCAGCTCGATGCGGGGGTTGACCTGGATCTGGCTCACGCGCGCGAGGCGGTATTCGACCGGGTCCTCGACGGTGATGATTTTGACCTCGGGGCGGTTGATCTTCTGAAGGATCGAGTAGAGCGTGGTCGACTTGCCGCCGCCCGTGGGGCCCGTGACGACGATGAGTCCGTGGGGACTCTGGATGTGGCGTTCGAGCCGTCCGCGC
>JAKAQQ010000230.1 GCA_021819635.1 Pseudomonadota bacterium | reverse complement strand
GCCACGGCGAGGCCCTCGACGCCCTGGACGCTTCTGAGTCCCGCCTCGGCCCGGAGGCGCCCCGCTTCGCGGAAAGCGTGGGTCTCCGCGCCCGCATCGCCCTCATCGAGGGCGACCTCGAGGAAGCGGAGCGGGCCTACCGGCGGGCGGTCGAGCGCGACCCCACCTACCCCGGCTACGCTCCGATCGCCGAGATCCACCGCTTCCGCGATCCCGGCGATCCCCTCCTCGCCTGGCTCGAGGAACGGGCGGAAACGCTCGGGGCGAACGCCCCGGCCCCCGTCCGTGCCGATCTCGCCTACGCCCTTGGGAAGGCGCGCGAGGATCTCGGGCAGGCCGAGCGCGCCTTTGCCGCCTACGCCGAGGGAGCGCGCCTCCGCCGCCCCGCGAGGGCGGCGGAGCGTGTCGCCCTTCAGGAGCGGCGGGCGGCGCTTCTTCGTAACGGCTTCGGCAACGACACCTTCGACGCCCTCGCCTCCTCCGTGCGGGCCCGGCTCCCGATCGCGGCGGAGGACAAGGATGAGGGCAAGGATTTCGTCCCGGTCTTCATCGTGGGCCTCCCGCGCGGGGGCTCCACCCTTCTCGAACAGGCGCTCGCCGCCCACCCGGCGGTGAGCACCTGCGGCGAACTCCCGCACGGGCTCCGCCTCGCCCAGGCTCTTCTCGCCGCTTGGTACGCCCGGGGATCGATCCCGCCCGAGGACCCAGAGGCCGCCGCCCGTGAGCTTGCGGACCTCGCGGCGCGCTACGAGCACGCGAGCGTCGAGCTCCTCCACGGGCGGCCTGTCCTCATCGACAAGGCTCTCGCCAACTACGAGCATCTCGGGATCCTCGCCGCGGCCTTCCCCCACGCCGTCTTCCTTCACGCCTACAAGGAGGACGCCCTCGACCAGTGCTGGGGAATCTTCCGCCGCAACTTCGGCCGGGGGCACGACTACAGCTACGACCTCAGCGATCTCGGGCGGACTTGGCGCACCTACCGTGCGCTCATGGATCACTGGCGCTCAATCCTCCCGCCCGGGCGGCTCCTCGACGTTCCCTACGAACGGTTCGTGGAACGGCCGGAAGAGACACTGCGCACGGTGCTCGCCGCCCTCGGCCTCCCCTTCGATCCGGCCTGCCTCCACCCCGAGAAGGTCGCGCGGCCCGTGAGCACCGCGAGTCTCGTCCAGGTGCGGGAGGCCATCCACCGCGAGCGGGTGGGAAGCGCGCGGCCCTTCCTCCCCTGGCTCGGCCCGCTCCGGCAAATTCTCGAGAGCCCCGAAACCGGGGAGGACGCGCTCGCACCCTGAGGAGGAGAGGCCCCGTTCCCGTGACCCGCGCCGACGAACTCTTCGACCGCGGCGCGCGCGCGCGCCGCGCGGGGCGCACGGAGGAAGCCCGCGACCTCTTCGGGCGGGCGCTCGCGCTCGACCCCGCCCACCGCAACGCGGCCGTCGCGCTCGCCTTTCTCCTCCGCGACGAGGGCGAAGGCGGGCGGGCCACCCTGGTCCTCCGCCCCCTCCTCGCCGCCCCCGCGACCCCGGCCGGCGAGCTCGTCGCCCTGGCCGACTTCGTCGCCGATCTCGGGGCGACGGACCTCGCCCTCGAGGCCCTCCTCCGCGCCCGGCACGCAAGCGGTGGAGCGCCGGCCGTCCTCCTCGCCCACGGGCGCCTCCTCCTCCAGGCGGGGGCGTTCGACGAGGCCCGGGACACCTTCCGGGAGGCCTTCGACCGCGACCCCGAGGCGGCCGCGGCCTACTACCAGTGGGCGCAGACCCGCCGCTGGGAGGGGCCGGAGGGTGAAGAGGCTCGTGCGCTTCTCTCCGCCCGCGCCTCCCGCGCCCGGCGCCCCGAGACCCGGGCTTGCCTCGCCTTCGCCCGGGCCAAGATCGCCGACGATCTCGGGCGTCCCGGGGAGGCCTTTCCCCTCCTCCGCCAGGCGAACGGCCTCCGGCGGGCGGAACTCCCCCCTTTCGACCACGCGTTCCACGAAGAGTGGCGGCGGGTCTTCGCCCCTCCTCCGCCGGCGCGGGTCGGCGAGGAGCCCGCGGACGATCCCGAGGAGACGCTTCCCCGCCCCCTCTTCGTCGTGGGCCTCCCGCGCTCGGGGACCACGCTCCTCGCCCGCCTCCTCACCGCTCGGGCCGGGATCGGGAGCGCCGGGGAGACCGACCTCGTGGGCCGGCTCGCGGGGAGCCTCGCCGCCCCCGGGAACCGGGCCCCGGACCTCGGCCGCGCCCTCGCCGCCCTCGATCCCGCGCGGCGGCGGGAGCTCGCCCGCACGCTTCGGCGGGGGCTTCGCGCACGGGCGGGCGGAGCCCCCCGACGCTGGATCGTCGACAAGAACCCGCTCAACTTCTGGTACGTCCCCCTGCTCCGCGCGGTCTTCCCCGACGCCCCCGTCCTCTGGTGCCGGCGCGAACGGCGCGACGTCCTCCTCTCGCTCTACTTCCAGAATTTCGCCCACCCCGCTCTCGACTTCAGCTACGACCTCGGGGACCTCCGCCGCTACATCGCCAACGCCGAGGACTACGCCGAGGCGTGGCTTGCCGGCGGCGATCCCGGGATCTTCCCCGTGGTTTACGAGGATCTCGTGCGCGAGTCCGCGCGCACCCTCGCGCCCGTTCTCCACGCGATCGGCCACGGCGAGGACGCCCCGGAGGAAGCCCGCGAGGGGAGCCCGGAGCGGCTCGCGACCGCAAGCGCCTGG
>JAKAQQ010000229.1 GCA_021819635.1 Pseudomonadota bacterium | reverse complement strand
CGATCTCCCGCGTCTGGCGGTCTTCGGCGACTTCAACATCGCCCCCGAGGACCGCGACGTCGCCCGCCCCGCCGACTGGCACGGGTCCGTCCTCACCCACGAAGCGGTGCGCACCCTCTGGCGCGCGCTCCTCGACCTTGGTCTCCACGACGCCTACCGTCTCCGGCACCCTGAGGGGGGGGACTATACTTGGTGGGATTACCGCCGGGGGGCGTTCGCCCGTGACGATGGTTTACGCCTCGACCACATCCTGCTCAGCACGGCCCTCGTCAAGCGCCTCGCCGACGTCCGTGTCGCACGCGCGCTTCGCGCCGGCGTGCGTCCCTCGGACCACGCGCCCCTCGTCGTCGACCTCGACCCGGACTGATCGCCCGTGCGTCTTCTGAGCGTGCGCCTGGACGGCTCCGGCCGCCGCCTCGTCCTCCACTTCGACGACGGCTCGAGCCCCGAACTCGAGGCGGCCTACCTGCGCGTTTTCTCCCCCTCGGCCGAAGGCGGGAGCGGCCCCCAGCGCCTCCTCCCCGCGGGCAAGGACGAGGTCCGCATTCTCCGGGTCGAGAACGTCGGCCGCTACGCCCTCCGCCTGGTCTTCGACGACGGCCACGACAGCGGTCTCTACACGTACGAGACGCTCCACCGTCTGGCGGCGGAAGCCCCCGAGCGCTGGGCGGCCTACCGCGCGCGGGAGGCGCGGACGGTCCGCGGAACGGAGACCCCCCGGTGAGCGACGCACCCTCCACGGAAGACGTCGACTTCGGGTTTGCCCGCGTGCCGGCGGAAGAAAAGACGCACCGCGTGCAGGCGGTCTTCACCTCGGTCGCATCCCGCTACGACCTCATGAACGACCTCATGTCGGGGGGGCTCCACCGCCTGTGGAAGCGCTTTGCCCTCGCCGCTCTGGCTCTCCCACCCCGCGCCCGGGTGCTGGATCTCGCCTGCGGGACCGGCGATCTCACCCGGCGTCTGGCTCGCCGGCGGGAGACCGCGCTCCTCGTCGCCTGCGACCGTAACGAGGCCATGCTCCGCCGCGGACGGGAGCGGCTCGAGGACGCGGGCCACACCGGCGTCCGCCCGGTGTGCGCCGACGCGGAAGCGCTCCCGTTCCCGGACGGGAGTTTCGATGCGGTGATCATCGGCTTCGGGCTACGGAACGTCACCCGCCCCGACCGGGCGCTCGCCGAGATGCACCGCGTGCTGGCCCCCGCCGGGCGGGCCGTCGTCCTCGAGTTCTCGCGCCTGCGTCCCCGCCTTCTCCGACCGCTCTACGACCTCTACTCCTTTGGGGTGCTCCCGCGCCTCGGGGCGGCGGTGGCCGGCGACGCGGCGAGCTACCGTTATCTCGCCGAGTCGATCCGCCGCCACCCGGACCAGGAAACGCTCGCCGGGATGATGCGCTCGGCCGGATTCGCCGACGTCGTCCACCACGACCTCCACGCGGGGCTCGTGGCCGTCCACCGGGGCACGCGGCCGTGACCGGGGGGAACGCCCGGCCGCGCGCGCGTCTTGCCGCCCTTCTCCACCGACTCGGGGAGGAGGATCCCGAACTCCGCGCTCTCGCGGCCCCGCTCTCCGGCCGCCGCCTCGCCCTCGAGGGCCTCCTGCCCCGCGGGCGGAGGCTCGTCGTCACTTGGGGTCCCGAGGGCCCGTCCTTCGCCGTCGGCGACGCTGCGGCCGACCTCGTCCTGAACGGCCCCCCCGGGGCGTTTCTCGACCTCCTGTTCCATGGGGAAAGCCGTCGCCTGAGTCTCTCCGGACGGCTGGATCTCGCCCGCGATCTCGCCCGCTATCTCCACGCGCTCGGCGCGGCCCGACGCGAGATCCTCGCTCTTCTCTTGGGCGATCCCCTCCTCGGCCTTGCCGAACGGGGCGCGGACCGCCTCGGGTCCCTCCTTGCCACGGCCGTCCGCGAAGGCCGCGGGCCGGCCGCCCTTCTCGTCACCCGCGAACGGTGGGCGGACGTCGCCCGGACGGTCGACAACCTCCGTGCTCGCGCCCAAGCTCTCGCCTCCGACCCCCGCCTCCGCCCGTGAGCCGGTTGCGCTCGGCCCTCCGGCTCGCCCGCATCCAGTGGATCCTCGTCCGCCACGGTCTTGACGAACTCGTCGTCCTCGCGCCGCTTTTCCGCCCCCTCCGCGGCCTCATCCCGCTTCTCCCCTGGCACTGGATCCGGCGGCGCACGCCGCTTCCGGTGCGCCTGCGCCTCGCCCTCGAAGCCCTCGGACCGATCTACATCAAGTTCGGCCAGACCCTCTCGACCCGCCGGGATCTCCTCCCCCCGGACTACGCCGAGGAGCTCGCACGGCTGCAGGACCACGTCCCTCCCTTTCCCGGCGAGGAAGCCCGGCGGGTCGTCGCCGCCGAGCTCGGCCGCCCGGTCGAGACCCTTTTCGCCCGCTTTGAGGACCGCCCTCTCGCCTCGGCCTCCCTCGCCCAAGTGCACGCGGCGCGTCTTCCCGGGGGGGAGGAGGTCGTCGTCAAGATCCTCCGGCCCGGCATCGAGAAGGTCATCCGCCGCGATCTCGATCTCCTCGCTCTCCTCGCCGGCCTCGTGGAACGCTACCACCCGTACGGGCGCCGCCTGAAACCCCGGGAGATCGTCGCCGAGTTCGACCGCACGCTCACGCACGAGCTCGACCTCACGCTCGAGGCGGCGAACGCCGTCGTCCTCAAACGCAACGCCCGCCCGGCGCTCCGCCTGAGAT
>JAKAQQ010000228.1 GCA_021819635.1 Pseudomonadota bacterium | reverse complement strand
GCTCGAGGCCTACAGGATCCAGACCGGGTACGCTCCCGAGACGATCCCGCCCACCTACCCGCATTTCCTCGCCGCGCCGCTGCACGCCCGACTGCTCTTCAACCCGCGGCTGCCGATCCGGGCCCGGGGCATTGTCCAGACGGCGCTTCGTCTCCAGAGTTTCCGCCCGCTCCAGCTCGAGGCGCCGCTCGCGTACCGGGCCAGCCTGTGCGGATTCGCCCACACGCCGCGCGGGCTTGAGTTCACGCTGACCACCGACCTGGGCCCCGAAGGGGACGAGTTCTGGCGGGAGGAGCTCCAGCTCCTCGTGCCGGAGCGTCGCCGGGCGTTCAAGAGGGTCCGCGACCTTCAACCCCTGGTGCCACCCGAGGACGCCGACCACCGCGACTTCTCGCCTCAGGCCGGGATCGGCTGGAGGCACGCGCGTGTGTCCGGGGACTTGAATCCGATCCATCTCAACAACACCTTTGCGAGGATGCTGGGGTTCCCGGCGGCGGTCGCGCCCGGCATGTGGCTTGTCTCGCGGACGCTTGCGGCCCTCAATCTCGACGGGCGGTCGCCGTTGCGCGTGGAGGTGCATTTCCGCCGCTTCGTGACCGGTCGCGATTGCCTGCGGTTGTCCTCGTGGTGGCGCGACCCGGTGGTCTACTTCCAGCTTCAGGATCGGGTTCGCCGCACGGTGTATCTCGAGGGCAACGCCGAGGCTCGCTGACCGGCGGGGCCCGCGGGAGGGGAGCCGATGGAATACGAAGATTTCTACCAGACGCTTGGGGTTGCGCGCGACGCGCGCCCCGAGGACATCAAGAAAGCCTACCGGCGTCTCGCGCGCCTGTACCATCCGGACGTGTCCAAGGCGGCGGATGCCGAGGAGCGCTTCAAAAAAGTCTCTCAGGCCTACGAAGTCCTGAGCGACCCCGAGAAGAGGCGCGCGTACGACGCCTTGGGGTCGCGCCGCCCGGGCGAACGCTTCGAGCCACCGCCCGAGTGGGCGTCACGGTTCGGGTTCCAGTCGGCGGGCGAGGCCGAGGGGCTGGACCTTGGGTCGCTTTTCGAAATGTTCAATTTCGGGGCCGGATCCCGCGGATTTTCCGGTTTCCGGACGTCCTCGCCGATGGACGTCGACGGGGGTGAGGTCGAGATCGATCTGGAAGAAGCCCACCGGGGCGCCGAGCGCCGCCTGGGCCTGCCGCACGGAACGATCCACGTCGTGATTCCGGCCGGGGCCGAAGACGGCCAGACGCTGCGCCTGCGCGGTCAGGCACCGGGCGCGGGGGGGCGGCGCAAACGCGGCGACCTCATCCTGAAGGTGCGCATCCGGCCCCACCGTCTCTTCGCGTTCGAAGGGCACGATCTTCTCCTGAAACTGCCGGCCTATCCCTGGGAGCTGGTTCTCGGGGCCGACGTCGAAGTGCCCACTCTGGACGGGAAAGTGCGGCTCAAGATCCCGCCCCTGAGCCGCCCGGGGCGCCGATGGCGGCTCGCGGGTCGCGGGCTTCGCAAGCCGGGGGGCGGGGCGGGCGATCTTTACGTGCTTCCGGAGATCGTGCTCCCCGAGCACTGGAGCGAGGAGCAGCGCGAGCTCATGCGCCGGCTTTCTCTGGGCGTGACCGAGGATCCACGCCGGGGGCTGGGTTGAGCACCGAACGCCGCTCCGGCGGGGGATCGCGACGCCGCCGGGTTGGGCACGACGCGCGCACGGCCGCCGGACGGCCGACCCCGAGGGGGCGCCGGGCGTGATGCGGGTTCTGATCACCGGCCATTCGCGTGGACTGGGGGCCGCGCTCGCGCGCGGCGTGCTCGCGCGCGGAGGGGCGGTTTGGGGCCTCTCGCGTCGCCCCCTGAGCCCGCCGCCCGTGACCGAGCCCGACCGTTTCTTCGAGACCGCGCTTGATCTTCGGGATCTCCCCGCGCTCCTGCGTTTCGTCGCGCCCCCCCCGCTTCGCGATTGGTTTGCCGGGGCGGACACCGCCGTTCTCGTCAACAACGCCGGCGTGCTCGGCCCGGTCGGGCCGCCCGGTCGCCTCGAAGAGGAGGGGATCGAGTCGGCCGTGGCTTTGGATCTCGTGGTGCCGCTTCTCCTGACAAGCTCTTTTGTGCGGGCCACCGAAGGATGCCCCGACCGGCGCGTGGTGCACGTCTCGAGCGGCGCCGCCCGCCACCCGGTGGCGGGCTGGAGTGTGTACGGCCCCTGCAAGGCGGCGCTCGATCATCACGCGCGCACCGTGGCGGCCGATTCCGTCCCCGGCCTGCGCATCGCGAGCGTGGCCCCCGGGGTGCTCGACACGGACATGCAGGCCGAGGTGCGGGATCTCGACCCGTCGCGGTTTCCGGAGAGCCGTCGCTTCCACGATCTTCACCGCCAGGGGCTTCTCGTTCCCCCCGCCGACGCGGCGGGGCGTTTCCTTGATTACGTCCTCTCGGACGCCTTTGGAGAAGAGGCGGCGGTCGATCTCCGTCGTTTGCCCGGGCGAGACGCGCGAAGGGGCTGAGGGGTGTCTCAGGCCGAACGGCGGGGCGCCCCCCGCCGGGCCGACGTGGACCCGGATCGAGGGCCCGGGACCGATCCCCGCGCTTCGAGGAGGCAAGAGTGCGGGACGGGCGGGCCGCCCTCAAGGATTGATGTTTGATGGTGTATATTCTGACTTTCCTTCCGATTTTCCCCCGACGACCGCCCGCGCTCGTCACGACGCACCCGGAGGCATGATGAA
>JAKAQQ010000227.1 GCA_021819635.1 Pseudomonadota bacterium | reverse complement strand
TCGAGAAGGAGTTCGCCGCCGCGACCGGAGCCGCCCACGCCGTGAGCTGCGCGAACGGTTCGGCCGCGCTTCATCTCGTCTACCACGCGCTTCTCCGCCCCGGCGACGAGATCCTCGTCCCGTCGTTCACCTTCGTCGCCACGGCGTCGATGGCCGCCCTCGTCGGCGCGACGGTCGTTCCCTGCGATGTCGACCCGGTGAGTTTCCATCTGGATCTCGACGACGCCCGCCGCCGCCTGAGTCCACGCACCCGGGCGATCGCCCCCGTCCATCTCTACGGCAACCCCTGCGTGCACGAGGACCACGCGGCCTTTGCCCGTGAGCACGGTCTCTCTCTCCTCTACGACGCCGCCCAGGCCCACGGGGCGCGCCGCGGCGACCGCGACGTGGGGGCGTTGGGCGACGCCGTCTGCTATTCCTTCTATCCGTCGAAAAACCTCTTCGTGGGGGAAGGGGGCATGATCACCACGGGGGACGAGGATCTGGCCCGCCGACTGCGTCTGCTGCGCAGCCACGGCCAGTCCGGGAAGTATCTCCACACGGTCCTCGGGTACAACTACCGCATGACCGACGTCGAGGCGGCGATCGGCCGGAGCCAGCTTCGCCGTCTTGACGCGATGCTCGAGCGGCGCGCGCGCAACGCCCGCTTGCTGAACGACGGCCTCGCGGGTCTCCCCGGGCTTCGCCTGCCCACGACGGCCCCGGGCGGAACCCACGCCTGGCACCAGTACACGATCGTCGTGGATCCCGACGCGGCGGGATTCGACCGCGACGAACTCGCCCGTCGGCTCGCCGCCCGCGGGGTGCCGAGCGCCGTGCACTACCCGCGGGGCGTGCACCAGCAGCCCGTTTTTGCCGCGCTTCCTCCCGGACCTCCGCGTCCGGTGACCGAGATCCTCGCCGCCCGAGTGCTCTCCCTCCCGGTCCACCACGGACTCACGGACGCGGACGTGGCCCGCGTCGTCGGGGCCGTGCGCGAGGCCTGCGCCGGGCGGTGAGCGAGCCCCGCGTCTTGGTCCTGAGCTACCACCTGCCGGACGACGGGGACGTCGGGGCCTTCCGGCCGTGGATGGAGGTCCGTCTCCTCCGCGATCTGGGCTGGCGGGTCACCGTCGTGACCGCCCGCACGAACTACATGACGGGCCGGGCGACGGCCCGACGGGGAGGGGACCCGAACCTGCGGATCCTCCGTGCCCCGGGGCTCGGCAACCACCGCCGGAGTCTTCTCCGCCGGGCCTTCCATTACGTTCTTTTTGCCGTCGGAGCGTTCGTGCTGGCCGCCGTCGCCGCGGGCCCCTGCACGGTGGTGTTCGTCGGCACCGATCCCTTTCCGCTCGTGCCCCTCGCGTCCTGGCTCGCCCGGCTCAAGCGGGCGCGCTTGGTGCTCGACGAACGCGACCTCTACCCCGAGACCGCTCTTGCTCTCGGGGTGCTGCGTCCCGGGCCCATGGCCCGTGTCCTCGGGGCCCTCGCCCGCCGTCTTCGTCGCCGGGCCGACCACGTCCTCGTCGCCACCCCGGGCCAGCACCGGCGTCTCCGCGCCGAGGGACTCCCCGAGGCAAAACTCACCCTGCTCCCCAACGCCGACGTCTACCTCGCCCCGGACGCGCCGCCGGTCGCGGCCCCCGCCGAGGCTGCCCTCCCCGCCCTTCCCGGAGAGGTCCGGCGCTGGGCCGTGTACGCCGGAGGCTACGGGCGCGCCAACGACGTCGCGCTTCTCCTCGACGCCTTCGCCACCCTCGCCGACCATCCCGAGGTGGGGCTTCTCATGATCGGGGCGGGGGAGAAGGCACCGCTCGTCGGGGAGGCCCGGGCCCGCGGGGTCAACGTGCACGCCCTCGGGGCGCTTCCGCGGCGGACCTGCCGGGCGCTTCTGGCCCGCTCTGCCCTCGGTCTCCACGCCTACGTTCCCGTCCCGCTCTTTGCGGAGGCCCTCCCGAGCAAGGTTTACGACTACCTCGCCCAGGGCTGCCCCGTCCTCTTTGCGGGCACGGGCGACACGGCCGAGCTCCTCGCGCGGAGCGGGGCGGGCGTGAGCGTGCCGGCCGGCGATACCGCCGCGTTTGCCCGCGCGCTGCGCCTTCTGCTCGTGGAGGACCCCGGGCGCCTTCGCCCCCTGGCGGACGCGGCCCGCTCTTGGTATGCTCGCTCGGTCGGTTACCGGACGACGCGTGACGCCGTCGCCCGGGCCTTCGGTCCTCGCCCCAAGCCTGTGCTGCCGCGCCCGTGAACACCCCCGCCTCCCCGCCGCCCCGGCCGCGCCGCGGCTATCTTCCGCTCGCCCCGCCGTTCCTTGGCGAGGACGAGGTGAACGCCGTGGTTGAGGTCCTGCGTTCCGGGTGGCTGACCACCGGCCCGCGCGTGGCCGCCTTCGAACGGGCGATGGCCGAAGCCCTCGGGGTGCCCGAGACGCTCGCCCTGAGTTCGTGCACGGCCGCCCTCCACCTGTCCCTGGCCGTGGCCGGCGTCGGTCCCGGCGACGAGGTGATCGTGCCCTCGCTCACCTTCGCCGCGACCGCCAACGTCGTCGAGCACCTGGGGGCACGGCCGGTCTTCGCCGACGTTCTCGAGGACGTCCTCACCCTCGACCCCGAGGACGTTGCCCGCCGCCTGGGCCCGCGCACCCGGGCGGTGGTGGCGGTCGACTACGCCGGGCACCCGGCCGAGCTCGACGCGTTGCGCGCGCTCTGCGCCGACCGCGGCCTTCTCTTCGTGGA
>JAKAQQ010000226.1 GCA_021819635.1 Pseudomonadota bacterium | reverse complement strand
CGGCAGGCGTTTGCGCGCGTCGCTGTACGATCCGGTGTTCGCGGCGCCCGGCTCCACGCCGGTCAGCAACCGATGGACCATCGCCTGATTCACCGCGTTCCGGCAGGAACCGTCGGCGCTCAGGACCTGCCCCAGGAACATCGCCAGCGTGACCGTCGGCGGGTACTTGCGCTCCCGGTACTCCGGAAGCAGCGCTTCCAGAGGTTCCAACAACTCCGGACCGGTCACCAGGTTGAAAAAGCTCAGCGAATCGACCTGTTGGGCGAGTGTCAGAGGATTCTGACGCAAAGCCCATTGCTGCCGGATACGTTCTGCTCTATGCTTGTTGACCATGAAGGGTGGCCTCCCGTGCGTAGGGTGGTTCTGTCGAAACATATCCTACCACCCGGGGCCATCCTTCTCTTGACTTTTCAATGCATTACGAAGCCCAGCCTCTCGTGCTTCGGCTTATCCGAGTGCCATTCGTCAACGAGATCGCGGTGCCCGGCGGTCTCTCGCCGCTTTCGCGACGCGTTTTGAAATGAGCGTACCGAAGGCCGTTTCCTGCCTCGAGAACGTCTCTACGCGGGAGACGTCCGTCCGCCCGAGTCTTCCGGTCCGCCGGCTCCGTTCCGGGGCAGTTCCTCGACGAGCAGGGTCTCGAGATAGCGGCAGTAGAGATCGATGTAATCGATCCCGTTGACGTCGTCCATGAGCCAGGGATTCATGAGGGCGTGGCGCAGCACGCGCAGGCCCACGTCGGGGATCTCCGCGGTCCGCGCCCCGTCCCCCGCGAGCCCAAGGTCTGCAAGAATACGCCGACGCTCCTCACGGCCGAGAGTCTCCGGGCGCAGCAGGGTTGAGGAGCCGAAAAACTCCCCCGCCTGGAGCGGACGGTCGAGGCGGACCCGGAGCCGGGCGTAGACGCGCTCGAAGTAGGCGTTCAAGGCCCCGACGCTCGTGTTGCCCGCGGGGTTGAAGGCCACGCAGACGACGTTCGCGTCCGGTTCGAAGGGGACGAGGAGGTGGACCCGCCCGCGCAGGCGGGCGGCGAGATCCCGCAGTCCGTCGTAGAGCCGCTCGGTGGCGAGGAGACTCCGGCGGGCGAGGCGGCCGAAGTGCGCGGCGTCGAGAGGGAGGACGCGGTGGGTGACGTAGACGCCCGCCGCGGCCGCCCCGGGCTTGGAGCCCTCGAGAATGAAGCGGCCGAGGTCGCGAAACCGTTCGCGGTAGCCGCCTGTCTCTTCCCCGCTGGCGGGATCGAAAACGTAGGGGGCGTCCTCGTTCACGAGCGCCATGAGCCGCTGGTCACGGCAGACGAACCCCCCTCCGGCCCCGTAGGGGAGATAGCCGAGCTTGTGGGGGTCGACCGTCACGGTGTCGGCGCGCGCGAGGGCGGCAAAGGTCGCGTAGACGCGGGGCGAGGGGAAATAGCGGAACTCCCGGCGCATGTCCTCGCGGGGGCGGAGCCCCCCGTCGGGGGCCCGGAAGAGCGTGGTCAGGTAGCCTCCCCAGGCCGCGTCGACGTGGACCGTGAAGGTGAGCCCCCTTGGGGTCCACGCGTCGCGCAGGCGGAGGATGTCCGGGAGGGGATCGAGGCTGCCGTATTCCGTCGTGCCGAGGATGGCGACGACGGCAAGGACGGGCACCTGGTCCCGGGCCGCGGCGGCGAGTGCCTCGTCGAGCGCGGGGACGTCAATGCGCATCTCCGTTGTGGGAAGGAGATTGAGGGACGCGCTCCCGAGGCCGAGGAGTTTCGCGGCCTTGCGCCAGGAGTAGTGGGCCGTCCGCCCGGCGAGGAGGAGGGGCGGGCGAAGCTCGGGGTGGCGTCGGTGGAACTCGATCCAGCCCAGGGTCTCGATGCGGGCGGCGGTGGTGGCCTCGGCGAAGGCCTTCCGGACGGCGGGTTCCGCGAGGCCGCGGCGGCAGTCCCCGAGAAGATCGAGCGTCTCGGCGGGGGTGAGGTTGACGAGGCTCCAGGTGTCGTGCGCCACGAGCGGCCGGCCGCGGAGAACCACGTCGAGGCCCGTCGCCCGTGCGCCCTCGCGCAGGGCGAGCGGCAGGTATTTCACCGCGACGGCGAGACGGAGGGCCTCGTAGTTGGCGACCGTGCCGCCGGACGTCAGGTGCCCGAAGGCGCAGTCCGGGGCCTTCTCGTTGTCCGGGAACCCGAACATCCGCGCGAGCTGGAGGCCCACGTCGAGTTCGAGGTCGATCGTGCCCGGGGCCGCATCGCCCGAGATGTTGTTCGGGTTGTACGGGGTCGTGACCATCTGGGCCAGGAGGGCCGGCAGCAGAGGGTCGGACACCATGTGCCCCATGTAGCGCGGGCTGGCAAGGGGCGGGGAACGCTTGAGGCGGGCGGTGAGAAGCTGGAGCTCGCGCCGCAGGCGGGCGACGAACGCCCCGTACTCGGGGTCCTGCTGGGCAAGCGGCGCGATGGGGGGGGGATCCTCGGGGTGGAAGTTGCGCCGCCAGTACATGTGGTCGCGCAGGGCATCGACGAGCAGGGCCTCGAAGAGGTCGTTGTTCTCGGCGTGGGCCCCGAGGAAGCAGGCGTTGAGGAATCCGTCGCCCGGCTCCGACGTCACGGGCGGGGGCCCGGGGCGGTCGTCTGCGGGGCAAGCGGCCGGGGGCATGGCTTCGTGATCCCGGACCGGGGCGGGGGTGGGGAGGGCGCTCCGGGATCCGTCGTCCGCGGGCCGGGAGGGGTCTTCGGATCGACGTGCGGGCGGCACGGAAAGATC
>JAKAQQ010000225.1 GCA_021819635.1 Pseudomonadota bacterium | reverse complement strand
GGCAAGACGGCTCTGCCCCCACTCCGATCCTGATGGGCGATTCGTCGGATGGGTGGTGGGCCCGGCAGGATTCGAACCTGCGACCGAGGGATTATGAGTCCCCTGCTCTGACCGGCTGAGCTACAGGCCCACGGAGTGTCCGGCTCCATTATCGTCCGGTTTGACTCTCGGCCCTGGGGTCCGGACCGTGCGCGTCGAGGAAGGGCGCGACGAGATCCCGCAGGAGCGCGATGTGCCGCGCGTCGTCGTTGAGCGCCGGCAGGTAACGGAAGTCTTCTCCCCCCGCGGTGTGGAAGGCCTCGGCGTTGGTGCGGGCGATCTCTTCAAGGGTCTCGAGGCAGTCGCAGGCAAAGCCCGGACAGGCCACGTCCAGCCGACGAACGCCGCTTCGGGCAAGGCGGCGGACCTCCTCGATCGTGTACGGGGGAAGCCAGGCGGCCGGCCCGAAACGAGACTGGAAGGCGAAGCTCCAGGATCCGGGGCGGAGGTCGAGAGCCGTGGCCAAGCTCTGGGCCGTCGCGAGGCACTGGGCGTAATAGGGCTCCCCCCGCTTGTGGCTCGTGCGCGGGAGACCGTGAAACGAAAAGAGGAGGTAGCGGTCCGGGGAAGCGTCCCCGCGCCGGTCGCGAAGGTGGGCCCCGAGGGCGTCGATGTATTCCGCGCGATCGTGGTAATGGGCGATCCAGTCGAGGTGCGGAAGGCGGATTTCCCGCCCGAGGCTTGCGGCGAGCGCGTCGAAGGCGCTCCCGCTCGAGGAGGCGGCGTACTGGGGGTAGAGGGGGAGGACGACAAGCCGCTCGATCGCGTGCCGATGGAGAAGCTCGTGGACCACCCCGCCCACGTCGGGTCGACCGTAACGCATGGCGTAGGCGACGACCGGGGGGGAAGGACCCCCGCCGAGGGTGCGGGCGAGCCCGACGGCAAGCCGCCGTGTGAAGACCGCGAGGGGCGAGCCTTCCGCGGTCCAGATTGATCGGTAGAGGGCCGCGGAGCGTCGCGGACGGGTCCGGAGAATGACCCCATGGAGGGCCGGCCACCAGAGAACCGGCGGGAGCCCGATCACCCGGCGATCGCTGAGGAATGTCCCAAGATAGCGGCGCAGCGCCTGCGGGGTGGGAGCCTCCGGGGTCCCGAGGTTGACGAGAAGGATCCCTGTCCGGGAAGGGGCGCTCAACGCTCGAGGATCAGGGTGACGCCCATTCCGCCGCCGGTGCAGATCGAGACGAGGCCGCGTCCACGGCCCTTCTCCCGGAGGAGCTTGGCGAGTCCCCCGATGATGCGGGCTCCCGTGGCCCCGAACGGGTGGCCGAGGGCAATGCTTCCGCCCTTGACGTTGAGCCGTTCGCGGTCGATCGCTCCCAGAGGCTTGTCGCGCCCGAGGCGCGTGCGGCAGAACTCCGCCGATTCCCAAGCCTTGAGCGTGCACAGCGCCTGGGCGGCGAAGGCCTCGTGGATTTCGTAGAAATCGAAGTCGCCGAGCGCGATGCCGGTGCGGTCGAGGAGACGCGGGACGGCGTAGGCGGGTGCCATGAGGAGTCCTTCGGGCGAGGTGCCGAAGAAGTCGACCGCGGCCGCCTGCGCGTCGACGACGAAGGCCCAGGGTTCGAGACCGCGGGCCCGCCCCCACTCTTCGCTGGCGAGGAGCACGCCCGCCGCCCCGTCGGTGAGGGGGGTGCTGTTCCCGGCGGTCAACGTTCCCGAGGAGCTCCGGTCGAAGACCGGGCGCAGCGTGGCGAGTTTCTCGAGGGTCGTGTCGGGGCGGATGCTGTTGTCCTGTTTGAGTCCCTTGTGCGCGACGATGAGTTCGTCGTAGAACCCTTCCTTCCAGGCCCGGGCGGCTTTCTGGTGGCTTTCCCAGGCGAGGCGATCCTGATCCTCGCGGGCGATCTTCCAAGTCTTTGCCATGAGTTCGCAGGACTCGCCCATGGTGAGTCCGGTCATGCGCTCCTGCACGCGCGGAGGCTGGGGTTTGAGGTCGCGGGGGCGAAGCTTGAGCCAGGGGCTGAGGCGGGCTCCGAGGCTTCGGCCCTGGGCGCTTGCGGTGGCGATCTCGGCAAAGCGGCGTGGGTAGAGGAGCGGCAGCCCGCTGATCGAATCGGCCCCGGCCGCAATGCCGGCATCGATCTGGCCGAGGGCGATCTTGTTGGCGACCGCCACGGCCGCCTCCGCGCTCGTGCCGCAGGCCCGCGCGAGATCAAAGCCCGGTGTCTCGGGGGCGAGACCGGCCTCGATCAGGGCTTCGCGGGCGAGGTTCCATTCGCGAGGGTCCACCATGGTGGCGCCCGCGACGACCTCGCCCAAGCGCTGACCTTCAAGTTTCGTCCGGGCGACGAGGGCGCGGAGGGCCGCGGTAAGCAACGTGAGGTTGGTGTCGTTTCTGTAGGCGGTATACGCGCGGGCGAAGGGCAGGCGGGTGGCCGCGTAGATGCCGACGCGGCGGGGGGTGTTGGACGTCATGGAGAGGGCCCTCGGAATGCGGCGTTCAGGATGCCCGTTCCGGTTTGACGGCGGGCCCCCACATGATGATAGGATAAAGGAACCGCTGCATGTCTTGGCCTCGCCGCGAGGGGGGGCGGGCGTGCGCGTCGCTTCCGTTCCCCTTGCGAGGTTTCGTCCCCATGGATTATCAGACCGCCGTTCAGCAGATTCAGCAGGTCCAGCAGCAGGCCCAGGACACCGTGTCCAAGATTCAGGCGCTTGCCCAGAAGATCGCCACAAGCGTCACCGACAAGA
>JAKAQQ010000224.1 GCA_021819635.1 Pseudomonadota bacterium | reverse complement strand
CGCCCCGGCGCGGACGGAGAAGACAGGCCGGAGCGGATTCTTTGGGCGCTTCCGCCGCAACCGCGGCGAAAGCGGCGCCCCCTCCTGACGAAGGGCGGGGCGCGAGCCTCGCCTAGGGTCGCCCGCCCGCCCCTTCCCCCGGGGTTCCCGCCCTCGCTTCCGCGAAGAGCCGCGCGAGCCAGTGCCCCGTCGGGGTCGGCAGACCCGCGAGGCTCTCGGGCGGACCCTCGCCCACGACCCGTCCTCCCCCCTCCCCCCCCTCGGGTCCGAGGTCGATCAGCCAGTCGGCGGCGCGCACGACCTCCGGGTGGTGTTCGACGACCACCACGCTGTGGCCCTCGTCGCAGAGCCTCTGGAAGACCGCGAGGAGGCGCGCCACGTCGCGGACGTGAAGGCCCGTCGTGGGTTCGTCGAAGAGGTAGAGCGTGGCCGCCCGCTCCGGCCGGGCGATCTCGCGGGCGAGCTTGAGCCGCTGGGCCTCCCCCGCCGAGAGCGTGGTGGCGCTCTGCCCGAGGGTGACGTAGCCGAGCCCAAGTTCCTCGAGGACCGCGAGCGGATGGTGGAGCGCCGGAAGCGGCGTGAAGAACGAGCGCGCCTCGCTCACGGTGAGGGCGAGGACCTCGGCGATGCTGCGTCCCCGGTAGCGGATCTCGAGGAGATCCTCGGCATAACGGCGGCCGCCGCAGCGGTCGCAGACGACCTCGACGTCGGGGAGAAAATGCATGGCGACGCGGCGCACGCCCTCGCCCTGGCAGGTCTCGCAGCGTCCGCCCGGACGGTTGAAGGAAAAGCGGGCCGCCCCGAGACCGCGCGCGCGCGCCTCGGGGAGCGACGCGAAGAGCTCGCGGAGAGGCGTGAAGAGCCCGCTGTAGGTCGCCGGCGTCGAGCGGGCGTTGCGCCCGATGGGGTGCTGGTCGACGGCGATCACCCGCCCGAGGTGACGGGCGCCCTCGAGCCGTGGGAGCGGATGGAGCGGCGGGGGCGCGGCCCCCTGGAGGTGGTGGCGGAGGAGCGGGTAGAGAACGTCCTCGATCAGGGTGGACTTCCCCGAGCCCGAGACGCCGGTCACGACCACGAGGAGCCCGAGGGGGATCTCGACCGTGAGCCCGTGGAGGTTGTGGAGGCGAACGTCCTCGAGACGGAGACGGCGCGGGCCCGCCGCCCGCCGCGCGGGGCGCTGCGGAAGACGCTCCCGCCCGCTCAGGTAGGCCCCGGTCGGGGAATCCGCCCGCCCCCGGAGCTCCTCCGGGCTGCCCTGGGCGATGAGGCGTCCGCCGTCCCGCCCGCCCCCCGGTCCGAGCTCGACCACGTGGTCCGCGGCCGCGATGAAGGTGGCGTCGTGCTCGACGACGAGGACGGCGTTGCCGAGATCGGCGAGACGGCGGAGGATGCCGAGGAGCGGCTCAAGATCGCGGGGGTGGAGCCCGACCGAGGGCTCGTCGAGGACGTAGGTCACCCCGACGAGCCCCTGGCCGATCTGGCCGGCGAGGTGAAGCCTCTGGGCTTCCCCGCCCGAGAGGCTCTGCGCCGGCCGGTCGAGGGTGAGGTAACTCAGGCCGACCTCGAGGAGAAAGGTGAGGCGCTGCGTGAGGGCCGCACGGAGCGGGGCGGTCCAGGCGGAGGTGACCGGGTCCTCGGGGATGTACCCCGCGAGACGCTCGGCGAGACGGGCGAGAGGGAGCGCGACGAGCTCGGGAAGCGTCCAGGGACCGAGACGCACGTGACGGGCGATCGGGTTGAGCCGGCATCCGCGGCAGGCCCGGCAGACCCGGCTTGAGCGAAGCGCGCGGAGGTTTTCGCGGACGCGCGCCGAGGCGGTCTCCTGCCAGCGGAGCGCGAGGGCGGGAAGGACGCCGGCGAAGCCGTCGGGGCCCGGGGTCGGGGGGCCCTCGAGAAGGAGCGTGCGCGCCTCGGGGGGAAGCGTCCCGAAAGGACGATCGAGCGGGATCCCGAGGCGGGCGGCGAAGGCGGCCAAAGCGACCCCGCTCCGCCCGCGCCCCGGCTCCCAGCCGTGGAGTGCCCCCTCGGCGAGGCTCCGCGCGGGGTCGGTCACGATCTTGTCCGGATCGAAGTAGTCTTCCGTGCCGAGCCCGGCGCAGGTCGGGCACGCCCCCTCGGGGTTGTTGAACGAGAGGTGGCGGGGCTCGAGCTCGGGGGCGGCGAGACCGCAGTCGGGGCAGGTGGCGCGGCGGTGGAAGACGAACGCGAGATCCGGGCGGTCCAGCCCGCGGAGGTGGACGCGCTCGGCGTTGAGCGCGAGGGCGTGCTCCAGGGCTTCGCGGAGCCGCGCCCGCTCGTCGTCACCGGCGCGCAGCCGGTCGACGATGACCTCGAGGGCGCGGAAGGCCGGAAGCGGACGCGGGAGGGCGTCGAGCTCCGCCTCCCGGCCGTCGAGGAGCACACGGAGATAGCCCTCGCGGCGGAGCGCCTCGAGGCGGGTGGCCCGCGCCCGCGGACCGCGGCCCTCGACCGCGAGGGGGGCGAGGACGGCGACGCGCCCGCCGCGGGCGGCCTCGAGCGTGCGGGCGATCATCGACTCGATCGTCTCGGCGCGCATCGCCCTCCCGTGCTCGGGGCAGTGCGGGATCCCGGCTCGGGCGAAATAGAGCTTGAGGTATTCGTAAAGATCGGTGACCGTGCCGACGGTCGAGCGCGGGTTGTGGGCGGGGGCGCGGCGACCGATGGCGAGGGCCGGGGAGAGCCCCTCGATCGCCTCGACCGGGGGGCGCGGCAGGAGGTCG
>JAKAQQ010000223.1 GCA_021819635.1 Pseudomonadota bacterium | reverse complement strand
TGAGCACGCGGACCGCCACCACCGCGCCCTCGACGCAACGCACCTCTTCCGCGATCACGAGATCCGGCTCGAGCGCAAGACCGCGGGTGACGGAGGCGATCTTGTCGGCGTGAAGACGACGGGTCAGCACGCGGGGTCCCCTCCTCCGGCCGCGGCGAGAAGCCGCGCCCCGGCCTGGGCGACGCGGCAGAACCCCTCGGCGTCGCGCCCGTCCCAGAGACCCGAGCTTTCGCCGTAGCGCGCGCGGCGCGTGTCGAGAAGCGCGTGAGGAGAGCGCACGCCCTCGACCGCGAAGGTGCCGGCCCCCAGGGCCAAGCGGACCTCGCCCGTCACCCGGCGGGCGGAGGAACGGAAGAACGCTTCGAGGTCGCGGGCCAGCGGATCGAAGGAGCGCCCTTCGTGGACGAGGCTCCCGTAGAGCTGCCCGAGGTGGTCGTTCCAGAAGAGGGAAGCCTGGCTCGTGACGAGTTTTGCGAGCTCCCGGTGGGCGGTGAGGACGAGCACCGCCGCCGGGGCCTCGAACACCACCCGGCCCTTGATGCCGAGGACGGTCTCCCCGAGATGGATCCCCCGGCCGAGCCCGTGACGGGCCCCGAGATCGTCGAGCCGTTCGAGAATCTCGAGGGCCGGAAGCGGACGGCCGTCGAGAGCCTCCGGCATGCCTTCGGTGAAGCGGAGGACAAGCGTGCACGGGGCGAGGGCGGGGTCGATCGCGCCGTGGCGGTAGAGGGTCTCGGGGGGGGTCGCCCAAGGATCGTGGGTGGCGCCTCCGCCCACGGTCTGGCCCCAGAGCCCGCGGTTGACCGAATAGGTGCGCGCGAAGGCGTCGGGAGAGAGCCCCGCGGCGACAAGCTCCGCCTCTTCCCGGGCGCGGCTCACGCCCGCGGCGCGCACCGGGGCGAGGCTCGGGATCTCGGGAGCGAGGTACGCGAACGCCACGTCGAACCGGAGCTGGTCGTTGCCGGCGCCCGTCGAGCCGTGGGCCAGGAGGGCGGCGCCGAGCGCGCGGCCGCGGCGGGCCACGGCCGCCGCCTGACAGACACGCTCGGCCGAGACGACGAGGGGGTAGACCCCACCGCGGAGCGCGTGGCCGGCAAGCAGGTAACGGAGAAAGCGGTCGACGAGTTCGCCGCGGGCATCGATCCACTCGTGGCTCGCGCCGAGCCTCCGCGCGCGCGCGGCCACGCGGGCCCGCTCGTCGGCGTCGGCGCCCCCGCAATCGACGCTCACCGCGTGCACCCGGTAGCCGCGGCGGGCGAGATCAAGCACGCACCAGGAAGTGTCGAGACCGCCCGAGAAGGCAAGCACGGCGAGAGGGCGAGACGCGTGGCTCATGAAACCTGACACTCCGTCCAGAGAAAGCGGTCGGCCTCGTCCCGGGCGGCGCGGCGCGCCTCGGCCCAAAGACGGTGGATGTCGAGAGCCTCGCGCCAACGCTCGAGCCCCGGGCGACCCACGCCGCCGAGGGCCTCGCCGGGATCGTCCCCGTCGTCGGGCGAGCGAAAGGTCCCCGCGGCGAGCGCGGCGTGAACCTCGCGGTAGCAGTCGCGGAAGGGCCGTCCTTCGCGCCAGGCGCGCAGGCACGCCGCGCGGGCCGCTTCGGTCTCGGGGCCGAGCGCGCGGGCCGCGGCTTCCGCGTCGGGACGTACCTCCGCAAGAAGCGCGGGCACGAGATCCAGAAGCGCGCGCGCGTCCGCGAGAGCGGAGAAGAGCGCCGGCTTGGTGAGCTGGAGATCGCGCTGGTAGCCTCCCGGGAGCCCGCCCGCCACGGCCCCGACGAGTCCCGGGGCGGCGCGGAGACGACGAAGCCGCGCCCGGGCGAGTTCAAGCACGTCGGGGTTGCGCTTCTGCGGCATGAGCGAGGATCCGGTCGTGAGGGCGGGGCCGAGGCGCACGAACCCGAAACCCTCACCGCTCCAGAGGAGGAGGTCGGCGAGCGTGGATTCGAGACCGAGGGCGAGGCCCGCGGTGGCCTCAAGAAGCGCAAGGGCCCCGCGCAGGCGGTCTCCTCCCACGGCGTCGGCGGGCGCGAGCGCCGGGCGGCTGAAACCGAGGAGGCGCGCGGCGTGGTCGCGGTCGAGCGGGAGGGGCGCACCGAACCCCGCCGCCGCCCCGAGCGGGGAACGGTCGAGACGCCGGTCGACGCCCTCGAGGGCCTCGAGCGTGTCCACGAGCGGCGCCGCCTGGGCGAGAGCCCATTGCCGAAACGAAGAGGGCATCGCCGTTCGCCCGTGGGTATAGCCGGGAAGCCGGATCGCGGCGTGGCGTTCCCCCCAGGCGAGAAAGGCCTCGGCCGCCGCCCGCGTCCGTTCGTGGAGATCCAGAAGCGCCCGCCGTTCGTAGAGGCGAAGCGCGGTGGCGGATTGGTCGTTGCGCGAGCGGCCGAGGTGGACGCGCGCTCCCGTGGGCCCAAGCGCCTCCCCGAGACGCGCCTCGAGCCACGTCGGCCCGTCCTCGACGTCGTCGGGCAGACGGCGCGGAGGCCGCCGGACGATCGCCCGGAGGACCGTGGCCATCGCCCGCCGCTCGGCGGGCGCAAGGGCTCCGAGACGCACGAGGACGCAGGCGTGGGCGGCCGTCGCCCGCGCGTCCTCGGGGAGGAGCACGAGATCGGCCGCACGGTCCTCGGCTTCGAGGCCGGCGAGGAACGGGGAGGGTTCCGAGAAACCCTCGCCCCAGAGGGTACGCCGGCCGCTCACGGGGTCTCCGGTCTGTACGCGGCGCGGTCGCCGACGAGCATGGTGCCGGCCCCCTAGATC
>JAKAQQ010000222.1 GCA_021819635.1 Pseudomonadota bacterium | reverse complement strand
GCCATGAGGGGCCGGGGCGTCTTCCGGCCCTCAAACCTCGACCCGGGCCTCGGCCCCCCGCCGCTCGAGCCAGAGCTTGCGGTCGCCCGAGCGGCGCCGGGTGAGCATCATGTGGAACACGTCCTCGGTCAGGCGCACGGCCTCGGGGTCCGGAAGGACGAGACGGACGAGCCGGCGGGTCGCGGGATCGATGGTCGTGAGCTTGAGCTGCTCGGGGTTCATTTCCCCAAGGCCCTTGAAGCGGGTGATCGTCGCCCGCCGGCCGGGGGCCCCGGCGGCGAGGGCCGTGAGGACCCTCTCGCGCTCGGCGTCGTCGCGGGCGTACGCCACCGTCTCCCCGAGGTCGATGCGGTAAAGGGGGGGCTGGGCGACGTACACGCGGCCCTCGGCGACGAGGGCGCGGAAGTGGCGCAGGAAGAGCGCGAGGAGCAGGGTGGCGATGTGGGCCCCGTCGGAGTCGGCGTCGGCCAGGATGCAGACCTTCCCGTAGCGGAGTCCACGGGTGTCCGGCTGCCCGGGGGCGACGCCCAGGGCGTGGGCGATGTCGCGCACCTCGTTCGAGGCGAGGATCTCCTCGGTCCGGCTCTCCCAGGTGTTGAGGATCTTGCCGCGAAGCGCGAGGATGGCCTGGGTCGTGCGGTCGCGGGCCTGGCGGGCGGAGCCGCCGGCCGAATCGCCCTCGACGAGGAAGAGCTCGCTCGACTCAAGGTCGCGGCTCGTGCAGTCGGCCAGTTTTCCGGGAAGCGCGAGGGCGGCGCTGAACTTCTTGCGCGCCACGGTGGTGGCGGCCTGCTGCCGCGCCTGGGCGAGGCGGACCAAGCCGGCGACGATCTCCTCGCCGACCTGGGGATGGCGGTGCAGCCAGAGCGAGACGGCGTCCTTGAGGGCCCCCGCCGTGGCCCCCTGGGCCTCGCGGGCGGTCAGCCGTTCCTTCATCTGCCCGGCAAACTCCGCCTCCCGCAGGCGCAGCGAGAGCACGTAAGCGAGGCTCCCCACGATGTCCTCCGTCCCGAGCTTGAGGCCCCGCGGGACGAGGCCGCGCACCTCGCAGAACTCGCGCACCGCCTCGCCGACCCCCGAGCGGAACCCCGAGACGTGCGTTCCGCCGAGGGGCGTCGGCACGAGATTGACGTAGCTCTCGGTCGGTCGGGCCGCCTCGGCGCTCTCCGGGTCGATCCAGGCGAGCGCGCACTCGAGGCTCATCCGCTCACCCGGCACGCCGAGGACGAGGGGGGGGGTCGGACGGAAGGCCGCCTCGCCGAGGGCCTCCGCGAGATACGGGCCCAAGCCCTCCTCGTAGCGCCAGCGGTCGTTGCGGGGCGGATCCTCCGCGGCAATCCGGACTTCGAGGCCGGAGAGGAGGACCGCCTTGGCGCGCAGGAGACGCGCGAGGCGCTCGTACGAGAACGCGCACGAGGCGAAATAGCGGGGCTCGGGCCAGAAGCGCACGAGGGTGCCGCGGCCCGCCCCGCGCGCGGCGGGCGCGCGCTGGAGTAGCTCGACCGTCTCGCCCTGGGCGAAGGCCATGCGGTACTCGCCGCCGTCGCGCCAGACGGTGACCTCGAGCCGGCGGCTCAGGGCGTTGACGACGGAGACACCCACCCCGTGGAGTCCCCCGGCGTAGCGGTAGATCCGGTCGGAGAACTTGCTCCCGGCGTGGAGCGTCGTCAGGATGACCTCGACACCGGGACGCTTGAGCGCGGGGTGGAGATCGACGGGCATCCCCCGCCCGTCGTCGCGGACGGAGAGCGACCCGTCGGCGTGGAGCAGGACCTCGATCGTCCGCGCGTGCCCGGCCAGGGCCTCGTCGACGCTGTTGTCGATCACCTCCCAGGCCAGGTGCTCCGGGCTCGCGGTATCGGTGTACATGCCCGGGCGCCGACGTACCGGATCGAGTCCCTCGAGGACCTCGATGTCGCCGGCGTGGTAACTCGTGCTCATGGAACCGGTCGGGAGGGCGGCCGTCCGTATTGTACGGGGCGGGGGAGCGGTCAGTCGGCCGGAGGCTCGGCGGCGAAATCCCCGGCGAGAAGCGCCCGGACCTCTTCGTCGAGCTCGGTCGCGTGGCGGTAGTGCGGGTGTTCGATCGCGAGGGTCACGGGCCCCGTGCGGAACACGGCGCGCGCCTCCGCGTCGAGGGGGAACCGGAGGTAATGGACGGCGGAGGTCTTCTCCGCGTTCGCGCGGGGGAGATCCTCGTCGGCCCGCGCGCGCACGGGGGGGGCGCCGCCCACGCGCATCGCGACGGTCTCCTCGATGCCGCGCAGACGCGCGAGCGAGCACCGCCGCTCCTCCGGGTCGGGAAACTCGAGCATCATCGTCGCGGTGAGCGCGGTCCCATCGGGCACCAGGGGGTTGTAGGCGGCGAGTTCCTCGGCGATCGCCTCGCGCTCGAAGATGCGCTCGATGCGCAGCATTTCCTGGATCTGGTAGCGCACGGTGAGGCGGTCCTCGAACGCGAGGGTGACGTCGGGTCCGACGTACACGCGGCGGCGGTTCTGGTGCGCGATGGCGCGGATCCGGAACGCGGGCCGCGCCCGGTCGTAGTCCTCAAGGCTCAGGAGGTCCGCGGGGGTCAGGGGGCGCACGGGGACGACTCCGGAGCGGCGGGACGGAGGCTCTCGGGAGGGACGAGTCCGTAGGCGACGGCCGCGAGACGCAGCGGGTGGACCGCCGGGGCGTGCTCCCCTCCCCAGGCGAGGTGACGCCCGGCCATCGGGCAGTCGCTGGTGACGACGGCCCCGGGGGCCTCGCGCACGCGAGATCGG
>JAKAQQ010000221.1 GCA_021819635.1 Pseudomonadota bacterium | reverse complement strand
GCTCTCACCACGCTTCGGCGCCGCAGCCCCGGACGCGCAAGCTGATCGAATAAAAGACCCTCCCGCCGGGCGACCGCCCGGCGGGTCCTCGGGCCGGAGGGGACTCCTCTCCGGCCCTTTCTTTTGGTGCCGACACCGCGGACGGGCGTCGCTGCATGCACGCGGCTTAGAATGGACCGACGCCGACCTGCGGTGAGGCCCCGTGGACGAACTTCAGGGCACGCCCTACGTACTCGGAGAGGAGGCGGTCCGCGGTCTTCGCGAGGCAATCCGGAAGCTCGAGGAACGCTGCCGAAACCTGCGGAGCCAAGGAACGCTCACCGAGGAGACACTTCGCGACTACTACGGCGAAACACGCTTCGAACAGGTGGCCGCATCGAACGCTCTCGAGGGCAGCACGCTCAGCACGGGCGAGACCGAACTCGCGATCGTGAAGGGGACAACCCTCACCGGGCACGACCCGGCCTACGTCCGTGACGCCCGCAATCTTGACCGGGCTCTCACCCGTCTTGCCGAGATGGCCCAGATCCCGCGTCCGACGGACATCGGGGAGCTCAGAGAGATCCACGGGCTCATCCTCGGCGAACGCCCGGGCGGGGGGAGCTTCCGCCAAGAGCCCGTCCTCATCTCGGGAGCGGCCCACCATCCTCCCCGGAGTTGGCACGGGGTCATGACGGGCATGGAAGCCTGGGAGCGGTGGTCGCAGGGAAACCCCTCGCTCCCCGCCCCCCTGCGTGCGCTCGTGCTCCACGCCTGGCTCACCCACGTGCACCCCTTCCTCGACGGCAACGGCCGGCTCGCCCGCGCCCTCGGAAATCTCGAGCTCATCCGCGGCGGTTACCCCCCGATCATCATCCGCCGCCGCGAGCGCGAACGGTACCTCCGGGCGCTTGCCGAATCGGACGAAGGGGGCGACATCCGGAGCTTCGCCGCGCTCGTCCTCGAGCGGCTCGAGGGCGCCCTCCTCGGCCTCGAGCGAAGCGCCGAAACCCACCAAAACTATGATCCCCTCGCCGAGGCCCAGAAGAGCCTCCTCCGCATCTGGAACACCGCGGTTCTGCTTCTTGCCGAGTCGGCACGGAACGAGATCGACAAGCGCCTCACAGCGAGCGGGGGAACCGTCCGCACCCGGCTCTACACCGAGCGCGAAGACAAGGACGGATCTCCCGTCATCCTGGATCTCGAGGCCTACCGTCACCTCTGCCAGGGGCGGCCCGTGAGCCGGAGCTGGGCCTTCTCCCTCCGGGTCGACATCCCCGGTTTCCCCTCCTACGAACGGCTCGTCTGGACGGGGTTCTGGAGTTCCGCACTCCGTGCCCACATGAAGCAGCGGACAGGGACGGACAACGGCCCCTCGCTTCTCTGGTCATCGAGCAACCCCGAAGGCTACCCGCGCTGGCGCTCCGACCCGGAGCCGCCCTACGCCGCGGAGATGACGATCCACGAAGGGCGTGGCGACGAGTGGCACGTCCGCCGCTGCGACGACGGGATCGAGATCCTCCCGACGAGCCGCCTCGGCAAACGGATTGCCGAGGCCGTCGTCGGGGCGGTCCGGAAGAGCGTCCCGATCGCCTGAGGCGTGGGGCCGCGCCCCCTCCCGTACAATAGGGCCCTCGCGACCCTTTCCCCGAGTTCCGATGGCGATCCCGGATCCCACCCCGCCCCCGCGCGGGCGGCTCGTCCTCGCCTTTGCCATCGTCTACATCATCTGGGGGACCACCTACGCGGCGATCCGGGTGGGCGTCCTCGACTGGCCTCCCTTTCTTTTCGTGGGCCTGCGCTTCAGCCTCGCGGGGATCGTCCTCCTCACCCTTGCGCGCCTCCGGGGCGAGAAGCTCTTCCTTCCGCGTGCGGCCTGGATCCCCGTCCTCGTCCTCGCCGTCCTTCTCATCGCCGTCTCGAACGGGCTCGCCACCTGGAGCGAGGTGAGCGTTCCCTCGGACGAGACGGCGCTCCTCGGGGCGACGACCGCGCTCTGGATCACCGGGCTGGGCACTCTCGGAGCGCAGGGGAGCCGTCTCGACCGCCGGGGCCTGACCGCTCTCCTCCTTGGATTTGCGGGCGCCATCCTCCTCCTCTACCCGCAGGGGGGATGGCACGCGGCCCCACTCGCGGGCTATCTCGCCATCATGCTCTCGAACTTCACCTGGGCCGTGGGGGTGCTCTACGGACGGCGTCCCCGCGCCACCCCGCCGCCGCTCCTCACCGGCGCCGGCTGGCAGATGCTCGTCGGAGGAGCGTTGCTCCTCGTCCTCGGGTTCGCCCTCGGCGAGGGACGCGGCTGGGCGTGGTCGCTTCCGGGATTCCTCACCATGCTCTACCTCGCGCTCGCCGCCTCCACCCTCACCTACACCGTCTACCTCTGGCTCGTTCCGCGGGTGAGCCCCCTCGCCTTGGGGAGCGTCAACTACATCAATCCCCTGGTCGCGGTCGTCTGCGGCTGGGGGTTACTCGGCGAACGCCTCGACGCCCTGCAAGTCGGAGGCGGAGCGGTCGTTCTCCTCTCCGTCCTCCTCACGCTCTGGCCAACCCCGCGTCGACCCTCCGGTGGAGAACCTCCGGCCCCGGCCCCCCTGACCGGAGAGCCGGTTCTCCGCCCCCCCGTGACAGGCGAGGCGCCTTCCTGAGCCGCGCTCAGTCCGTGTCGAAGCGGTCGAGCCAACTCCGCAGCGGCGGCCGGGGGGTCTTCGGTCGCGGCATGCCGACGGCCGGGGGCAGGATCTCGTAGAGGGTCAGGCCTCCCTGGGCCGGGATGGTGAAAAGCGGGCAG
>JAKAQQ010000220.1 GCA_021819635.1 Pseudomonadota bacterium | reverse complement strand
GGGGAAGCCCTGCTCGCGTTCGTTCACCGTCTCCTTTCCGAGCTCGGTCTGGCCGGGACCGATCTCGACGCTCTCGTCTGTGGCGTGGGGCCCGGATCCTACACCGGCGTCCGTGTCGCCCTCGGCCTCGCGCAGGGGTTCGCACGGGCCTGGGGCCGGCCTCTCCTCGGTCTCACGGGCACCGAAGCCCTGGCGCGACGGGCGCCCGAGCAGACCGATCCACCCCTCCCGGTGCTCGTCGCGCTCGAGGCCGGGCTCGGGCAGGTTGCCCGCCTCTGGTACCGTCCGGGCTTCGCGGTCCGCGCCGAAGACCACGCCCTCCTGACGGCGGACGAGCTTGGGGCCGAAGGGGCGGGGAGCGCCGGGCCGTTCGTGGCGGTCGGCCATGGCCTTCCGTGGCATCGCCCGCCGGACTGGAAACGCTGCCGGCTCTACCGTCCCGGGGAGGAAGCGACGGCGCAGGATCTCCTCGCCCTCGTCACCGGGCCTCGCCTGGAGGCCGCGCCTTCGCCGCAAGACGTCGCCCCCCTCTACCTCCGCCCGGCGGTGGTCCCGCGGGGTTGAACCGGCGGCGTCACCTCCGTGTCATACTGAGGAAGTAGGATTCTGCCGGTGCGTGCGTGCCAGGAGTGTCCGCCGTGGAAACCCCGAGTTCCCAACCCACCGTCCTGGTCGTGGAAGACGACGCCGGTGTCCGCACTCTTCTTGTGGCCACTCTGAACGACGCCGGACTTTCGGTGCGCGACGCCGGCGATGTCCGTTCCGCCGAGCTCGCCCTCGCCTCCGGCATCCCGGATCTCTTCGTCATCGACTGGATGCTGCCCGGAACCAGCGGACTCGAGTACGTGCGGGAACTCCGCCGGCGTGAGACCACGCGGCTCACGCCCGTTCTCATGCTGACCGCACGGGACGAGGAGGAATCCAAGGTCCGCGGCCTGGAAAGCGGGGCCGACGACTACGTCACCAAGCCCTTCTCGCCCCGCGAGCTTCAGGCGCGCGTCGGAGCACTCCTCCGCCGCTCGAACGGGACGGACGTCGAAGGAGTGCTTCGCTGCGGCCCCCTCCGTCTCGATCTTCACGCCTGCGAGGTGCACGTCGGGGAGACCCCCGTGCGTCTCGGGCCGACCGAGTACCGTCTGCTGCGCCTGCTCCTTCGCTACAACGGGCGGGTGCTCAGCCGGAGTCAGATCCTCGATCAGCTCTGGGGTGTGGGGCGGGCGATCGACGAGCGGACGGTCGATGTCCACGTCGGGCGTCTCCGCCGCGCCCTCCAGCCGCACGGGTTCCAACGCTGCCTGGAGACCGTGCGCGGCAGCGGGTACCGCATCCGCCCGCCCGCCGCCCTTGAGACGGACACGTGAACCGTCTCGAGCGCGAGATTTTTCTCGCCGGCGTGGCGTTCGGCGCGGGCGGGGTCGTGGGCTGGGCGGCCGGGGCTCCGCGGCTGGCTCTGCTCTTGGTCGCGGTGCTCCTCCTGATCCGTCTGTGGGTGGTGGTCGCGCGCTCCGGCGCCGTCCTCCGTGGGGGGCACACCGTTCCTTCCGGGGTCGGGCCGCTCGCCCCACTGGTGCAGGAAATCCTCCGCCTGCGCGGGGCCGGAGGCGGGGAACGCACGGCCGCCAACCGCCTGGCCGTTCCCACTCTGCGCCGGTTCCTCGACATCTTTCCGGACGCGGCGGTGGCTCTGGACGAGGAGCTCCGCATCGACGCGCTCAACGACCGTGCGGTGAGGCTCCTCCGGCTCGATCCCGAACAGGACCGGGGGCAACGCATCGATCTCCTCTTGCGGCACCCGGATTTTCTGCGCCGCCTGCACGAGCCTCCGGACGGGACCCCGGTCGAGTTCCATCCCGGCGGCGTGGATCTCGCTCCGCTCCGGGTCTGGATCCTGCCGTTTGACGAAGACCATCGTCTCCTCCTCGTCCGTTCCGTGCGGCAGGAGCGGCGGCGGGGCGAGCAGGAGCGGCTCTTTCTCTCGAACGCTTCGCACGAGCTGCGGACGCCCGTCACGGTCCTCTTCGGGCACTTGGAGCTCTTGCGGGATCACCCTGCGCTTCCCGAGGTGTTGCGCCCCTCGGTGGTGGCCATGCACCGTGAGAGCGTGCGGATGAACCATCTTCTGCGCAACCTTCTTGAGCTCCTCCGGCTCGACGCCGGTGCGTTCCGCCCCTCCGCCCCGGTGCCGGTGACCGTCGGCACGATTTTTTCCACGCTCGTCGAACGCGCCCAAGGCCGCGGGCGCCTCGTCGTGGCGGGGGAGGATGCAGGGGAGGCGATTCTCGGGCAGGAGTTCGAGCTGACGACGGCGTTCTGGAACCTCGTCGATAACGCGTTCAAATTCGGCGGTCCGACGGGCGAGGTCCGGGTGTCCTGGACGCGGGACGAGGACGGCGGGTGTTTTGAGGTGCGCGACGATGGCCCCGGCATCGCCCCCGAGGATCTGCCCCGCTTGGGCGAGCGGTTCTACCGGGCGGCCAGCGCACGCGCGGCGGGCATCGAGGGCTCCGGCCTGGGGCTCGCCATCGTGGGGGCTATCCTTGAGCGTCACGGGGCGTCGTTGCGGATCGAGAGCGAGCCCGGCCGCGGCACCCGCGTGCGGTGCCTCTTCCCCGCGCGCGCCCTCGCACGAACCGACGCGGCCCCCGAGGCGCGGGGTACGGCGGGGGGCGGCGTGCTATGATGACAGCTTGGGTCAGACTGCGGGAGCATCGACAGCGGTGATCGAAACACGCGTGGTCGAGCGCAACGACGACGGCGGTCGGCCGGCGGAGATC
>JAKAQQ010000219.1 GCA_021819635.1 Pseudomonadota bacterium | reverse complement strand
TTCCGATCTCGGGGGAGCGCGTGACGGACAACGGCCAGGACGACGAGCTGCCCGAGGAGATCCACGACCGCGAAGAGCCAGAAGATGCGCGAACGGAGAAGAAGCGTTGCGGCGAAGACGAGATCGAGGATCCCGAGCGCGAGACGGACCGGGTGGGCCGGAACGGCGAGCCGGCCGTGCGCCAGCGTGAGGAAAGCCGCGAGCGCCGCGCGCCCCAAGGGGAGCAGGGTCGCCAACCCCAGAAGGAGAAACCCCAGACTTGCCAAGCGCGGGAGCCAGCGGTGTGCCCAGGGGTGGTGGAGGAAAAACGCGCAAAGGCGTGCCCCGGGGAAGCGTCTTCTCCCCCCCCGACGCCCCCTCATCCCGGCCCGCCCTCCCCCGCCGGCCGTCTCTCTTCGGCCTTCACCCGATCCCAGAGTTCCTGACTGAAGGAGGGGTCGAGCGTGGCCGTGACGCACCCGGCCTCGACCGCGAGCTCCCGGTAACGGCGGTAACGCCGATCAAACTTGCGGCGCGCGGCGGCAAGCGCCCGTTCCGGGTCGAGTTCGAGGGCGAGGGCAAGCCGGCCGAGAACGAGGAGAAGATCGCCGAACTCCTCCTCGATCCCCTCGCAGCGGGCCATCGCGTTCACCAGTTCGTCGAGTTCCTCCCGCACCTTGAGAAGGACGGACGCGAGGTCCGGCCAGTCGAAGCCCGCACGCACGGCGCGGGCCTGAAGGGAGAGGACGCGCGCCCACTCGCCACGCGCGGACGCCGCCGGCCGTACCCCGGCCCGCCCGGGCGGCGCGGGGACGCGGGAAGGCGGCACCGGGGAGTCAGCCCCCGGGGATCCCCCCGGCGGTGAGCCGGAGGGGATCCAGAAGCCGGTCGAGTTCCGCGGCCTCGAGCCCGCTCATCTCGAGGGCCACCTCACGCACGCTGCGGCCGCTCGTGTAGGCCTCCTTGGCGATCGCCGCGCCTTTTTCGTAGCCGATGACGGTGTTGAGCGCCGTCACGAGAATGGGGTTGCGGGCCAGGGCCTCGCCCAGGCGACGCTCGTCGACACGAAAGCCCGCGATCGCCTTCTCGGCGAGAAGCACGCTGGCGCGCGCAAGCAGGGTCTCACTCTCAAGCACGTCGGCGGCCAGGAGCGGAAGCATGACGTTGAGCTGGAAGTTGCCCGACTGCCCGGCGATCGCCACGGCGGTGTCGAGACCGATCGCCTGAGCGGCGACCATCGCCGCCGCCTCGGGAATCACGGGGTTGACTTTGCCCGGCATGATGCTGCTCCCGGGCTGGAGCGCCGGCAGGGCGATCTCCCCAAGCCCCGAGAGCGGGCCGCTGTTCATCCAGCGGAGATCGTTGGCGATCTTCATGAGCGACGTGGCGTAGGTGCGCAGCGCGGCGGAGAAGCCGACCACCGCGTCGGGGGAGGAAAGTGCGCGGAAATAGTTCTCCGCCGGCACGAAACGCGTCCCGGCCAGCGTCGAGAGTTCCCGCGTCGCCCGCTCGGCAAAGCCGGCGGGGGCGTTGAGGCCCGTGCCCACGGCCGTTCCGCCGAGCGCCACCGCACGCAGTTCCTCGCCCGCGCGGGCGATCCGCTCGCGTCCGGCCCGGACCTGCGCCGCCCAGCCCCCGAGTTCCTGGCCCAGCGTGAGGGGCACGGCATCCATGAGGTGCGTGCGTCCGGTCTTGACCACGCCGCGGAGCTCCTCCGCCCGTCGCCCGACGGCGGCGGCCAGTGTCTCGAGCGCGGGGGCAAGGTCGCGTTCGAAAACGACCAGGGCCGCGACATGAATCGCCGTGGGCACCGCGTCGTTGCTGCTCTGGCCCATGTTGACGTGGTCGTTCGGGTGAACGGGGCTCCCGAGACGCGCTTGGGCGAGACGGGCGACGACCTCGTTCACGTTCATGTTGCTGCTTGTCCCCGACCCCGTCTGGTAGACGTCGAGGGGGAAGTGGGCATCGTGGCGCCCCGCCGCCACCTCGAGGGCGGCCTCCTCGATCGCGTGCGCGCGCGCCGCATCCAGAAGTCCAAGGTCACGGTTGGCCCGGGCCGCGGCCGCCTTGATCCAGGCCAGCGCGTGAAGGAAAGGCGGGGGAAGCGTGCGCCCGCTCACGGGAAAGTTGCGTCGCGCCCGTTCGGTCTGCGCCCCCCAGAGGGCGTCGCGGGGCACGTCGAGGGGCCCCATGCTGTCGTGTTCGGTGCGGTATTCGGCGTCGGACATGGCGGTGGACTCCGGAGGGGAGGGCGGGGCACGGTGGGGCCGGCGGAGCTCGGGTATCATGGCACGAACGCCCGCCCGCGACGTCCACGGCGGCTATTGTAGCCCTCCACCGGTGACGGTCCCCGATCCTCTCCACGCTCTCTCTCCGCTCGACGGACGCTACGCGCACGAGCTCGATGCGCTCCGCCCGCTCCTCAGCGAAGAGGCCCTCATGGCCGCCCGCTGGCGCGTCGAGATCGCCTGGATCCTCGAGCTCGACACCCTACGCCCTCCGCTCTTCGAGCCGCTCGCCCCCGAGGCCCGCGCCGCACTCGAGCGCTGGGCGCGGGCGTTCTCCCCGGACGACGCCCGGCGCATCAAGACCCGGGAGGCCGAGATCGCACACGACGTCAAGGCCGTGGAATACGTGCTGCGCGAGCGCGCGACGGCGGACCCGTCCCTCGCCGCCACCGTCCCCTACTGGCATTTCGCCTGCACCTCCGAGGACATCAACGCGGCGGCCTACGCCCTCCTCCTCGGCACGGTGCGGCGTGAGGCGCTTCTCCCGGCGCTCGACGCGCTCCTCGAGAT
>JAKAQQ010000218.1 GCA_021819635.1 Pseudomonadota bacterium | reverse complement strand
CCGCCTACCGGCTCCTCGGGCTTGAAACCTTTTTTACCGCGGGACCCAAGGAAGTCCGCGCCTGGACGGTGCGGCGCGGGACCCGTGCCCCGCCGGCGGCCGGGGTCATCCACGGCGACTTCGAACGTGGGTTCATCCGCGCCGAGGTCATCGGGTACGAGGATTTTGTCCGCGCCGGCAGCGAGGCCGCCGCGCGCGCCACAGGGAAGCTTCGTTCCGAGGGCAAGGAGTACGTCGTCCAGGACGGCGATGTCGTTCACTTCCGATTCAACGTCTGAGCGACGAAACGCGTCCCCGCGGGAATCGCTCCCGCGCCTCGTGCGCCCGTTCGTCGCCTCGGGACAAGGTCTTGTTTGGCCTGGAGTTGCACCCATGCACGGTTCTTCCTCTTTCCCACGCGTCTTGACCGTTGTCGTGGTGGCCGCGGTTTTTCTCGCGTCCGCGGCTCAGGCCCGCCCGCTCCTCCGCCCCGGGGAGAGGGCGCCCGCCCTGGCGTTCCGGAGCGGGACCCGCGTTCTCAACCTTCGGGCCTGGCGCGGCCGGAAAGTTCTTCTCTGGATCTTTTCGACCTGGTGTCCGAGTTGCCGGGTGGGGCTCCGCGTCCTCGCCCGGAAGGAACCCGAGCTTCGTGCCGACCGTCTGAACCTCGTCGTCCTCGAGAATCACGACGACGGAGGGTACGGCGGACCCACGCTCGGCACGACGGTCGCCCGCTACGCCCCAGGCTTGGCCGCGGCCCCCAACTGGACGTTCGGTCACGCCCGCCGCGCCTTCGCGGGCGTCTACAACCCACGGTCCTACCCCGACATCTTCTACCTCATCCGTCCCGACGGCACGATTGCACGCGTCTCGAGCGCACCCGGAGCGCACCTCGGCGCCATCCTGCGCTTTGCCCGTGGGGGGAAGCGATGAAGGCCGCCGTTCCTTGGCTGGAGGCCGCGCGCACGGTCTTTGCTCCCCGTCGGGCAAAGGCCGTCGCGGGCCTCACCTTCATCGTGACCTTTGCCGTCTACCTCCTTTTGCTCCCGGCGACCTTCACCGGGGGGCACCCGGGGATGGCGGCGCTCGCCTCCCTGACCCCAGGGCTTGTGGTCTGGGCGTTCGTGCTCGCGGCGATCCTCACGCTCCTCGTCCCGACGACGCTTCACGTCCTCGGGAGTGGGCGCGGCGCGCGCAATCTCGGCGGGGCGGCCACCGGGGGGTTTCTGGGGCTTGCGTTGAGCCTCGCGACACCCCTTCTCTGTTGCACGTCCGTCCTTCCGGTGGCGTTTGCCACGCTTGCGGCCTGGTTGCCCTTCTTCGCCGGAGACGCGGGCGGAGCCTTTCAGGGGTTCCTCGCCACACACGAGGGCCTTTTTTTCGCCGTCTCGTCCCTGCTTCTCCTCGGGGCGCTCGCCTGGAATCTCCGCGCGGTGGCGACGGGCACGTGCTGCGAGGTCTAAAAGGACCGTCCGCGTGAGTTCCCGGCGACACGTCCCCCCGTTTTCCCACCGGTCCGACCGGGCGCGGGGAAGCCGTCTCCCTGTCGCGTTCGGGGTGGCTGCGGCCTGCGTGCGCGCGCCTTTCGCGGGAAGGTTTCGGCCGTGAACCCTCGCCTGATGGAGAAGTTCGCGTCCGCTCTTTGCGACACAGCACGGAGGACATCCCCTGTGACCGCTCGGGCGACGTGCGCGCCCAGATCCGCGCCTGCAAGCGCTTCCGGGCGCTGACCGACGAGTGGGCCCGGCTCAGCATCGAGCGCTGCCGGCTGCTGGCCGTCCGCCCCACGGTCCGTCCGTCGCGCCCCCGCCGGTGATAAACGCAACGGCGTGCGTAAACGGTCTCCGCCGCATCTCTTCGAAGACAACCCCTTCCTTGAGGACTTCGCCGCGTGGCTGGACGCCCCCGAAGGGCCACTCTCCCAGGACGTCTCCGATACTGTCTCGGAACTGCTCGAACGCGCCGGTCTCGACGCGCGCAACCGCACGATCCTCTGGGAGGACGGCCGAGGCTGCGACATCGAGGACTGCATCGAGCACATCCACGGTCTCTTTCCGGGCTGCCCGCCCCGGCTCATCGAAACGAACGTGCTCGCCTGGTTCGAGTTCGGCTTCGTCCCGAAGGGCTTCTCGGAGGCGCAGGTGAATGACTTCGAGAAGAGAGTCGAGCCCTGGATCCGTGATGGTCAACGCCAGCACCGCCGCGGACAACCTGACGGAAACTTCCGGAATGACCTGCACGACACCCGCGCCTTCAAGCATGCGGCGTGGGACAGCATGAGTATGCGATGAAGCCCTTTTCCGACGTCGAACTCGCGGCGCTGCTGGCGGAGCTTGAATCCGACCGCGTCGAGCGCAAGCCGTCCCTCAAAGGTGATGCGCCGAGCACGGTGCGCGAGGCGGTGTGCGCTTTTGCCAACGATCTGCCCGGCCACGGCGCGCCGGGGGTGGTGTTCATCGGCGTGTGCGACGACGGCACGCCGCTCGCGGGTTTCGAGGTCACCGACGAACTGTTGCGGCAACTGGCCGACCTCAAGACGGATGGCCACATCGCCCCGCCCCCCACCCTGCTGGTCGAGAAGCGCCGTCTCGCCGGCACGGACTTTGCGGTGATCACGGTCTGGCCCTACGACATCCAGCCTGTGCGCGAGGCGACGCTTGATGAACTGGATCGGCTGCGCTTCGAGCAGGAGTACCTCCCCGCGCTCGTCGCGCGCGACGTGCTCGTGGCCAACGATCGCAGCATCACGCAGAAGTTGGCGGTCACCAAGTTGGTGGTCGGCGACGCCGAGCCCGTGCCCACGGT
>JAKAQQ010000217.1 GCA_021819635.1 Pseudomonadota bacterium | reverse complement strand
CGGGATCGGTGGAGACGCCTCGGCGCGCGCGGGAGGCCGTGGCTTTCTGGCCCGCACGAACGAGGGCTTCCAAGCGGCGAACGGAGAGTTTCTCGCGGATCACGCGCCGGGCAAGGGCACGCTGCTCGTCCGCGGGCAGGGAGAGAAGGGCCCGGGCGTGACCCATGTCGAGGCGACGGGCGAGGATCTCGCGCTGCACCTCTTCGTCGAGATCCAGAAGGCGGAGGAGATTCGACACCGTCGCCCGGGAGCGGCCGACGGCCCGCCCCGCCTCCTCGTGCGTCATGCCGAACTCCCGGCACAGGCGGTCAAGCGCCTGGGCTTCCTCAAGGGGGCTAAGATCCGCGCGCTGGACATTCTCGATGAGGGCGATCTGCAGCACGGTACGGTCGTCGAGGGAGCGAATCATCGCCGGGACCTCGCGCAGGCCCGCCTTCTGCGCGGCCCGCCAGCGCCGCTCACCGGCGACGATCTCGTAGCGGTCGGCCGCCAGCGGACGGACCAGCACCGGCTGCACGATGCCGTGGCGACGCACGGAGTCGGTCAGATCTTCCAGCGCCTCCGGGTCCAGACTCCGCCGCGGCTGGTAAGGGCCGGGGGCCAGCCACTCGATGGGGAGGAGGCGCACCCCCCCCTCGCTCGCCGTTTCGTCGGGGGCGGCGCCCGTCCGCCCGAGCAGCTCCTCGAGCCCTCGGCCCAGGGCCGGTTTCTTGGCCACGTTCGCTTTCTCCCTCGAACCGCTCGGCGTCCCCGCGATTCTATCAACCCTCGGGGGCGGGGGGCCGCTCCTCGGGACCGCCGGGCTCGGCGGGCATCAGGCCCCGGCGGGCCAGAATCTCGCGGGCGAGAAGGAAGTAGGCCCAGGCGCCCTTGGCCCCCTGATCGTGGGCGAGGGCGCTCTGCCCGTGGCTCGGCGCCTCGGCGAGGCGGACGTTGCGCGGGATGACGGTCCGGAACACCTGCGCCCCGAAATGATTGAGAAGCTGGCGCGCGACCTCCTGGTTGAGGTTGCTTCGGGGATCGTACATCGTGCGCAGGAGTCCCTCAATCACGAGACGCGGGTTGACGCTCGCCCGCACCCGGTCGATCGTGGCGCAAAGGGCGCTCAGGCCCTCGAGGGCGTAGTACTCGCACTGGACGGGAATGAGGACGCTGTCGGCCGCGACGAGGGCGTTGAGCGTGAGGACGTTCAGGCTCGGAGGGCAATCGATCAGGATCCACGTGAAGCGCTCGTGGAGGGGCGCCAGGGCCTCGGCGAGGCGCCGCTCGGCGCCTCCTTCGCGGGTCATGACGACCTCGGCGGCGGTGAGGTCGGGGTGGGAGGGCAGGAGCCGAAAGCGCAAGGGGCCCGTCTCCACCTCGAGGAGGATCCCGGCGGGCGGGCGCCCCCCCACGAGCACGTCGTAGACGGAGGCGTCGAGACGCCGCCGGTCGACGCCGACCCCCGCGGTGGCGTTTGCCTGGGGATCGAGATCGACGAGGAGGACCGGCTGGCGATGACTGGCGAGGGCCGCGGCGAGATTGACGGCGGTCGTCGTCTTGCCGACGCCTCCCTTCTGGTTGGCGATGGCAACGATGGTGCTCACGCGGGACGCCCGGCGGGAAGGGGGGGCCCCGATCGTACCACCGTCAGGAGGAAATCTTCCGTTCTCCCCGAAGCGGAGGGGAGAAGCGGCCCGAAGTCCGCCCGCCATCCGAGGGGGAGGGTGGCGATCTCGGCCCGGCCCGCACGGCCCTTGAGGAGGTACCACACGGTCGCCTCGTGGGCGAGGTGCCCGCTCGCGGCCAGCAGTTCTTCTGCCGGGCCCCAGGCACGGGCCGTGACCGCGTCGAACGGCTCGTCCCGGAAACGGCGGACGTCGTCGTGCGCAACCCGGAGGTTCACGAGCTTCAGGCGCCGCCCGGCGTGATCGAGAAAACGGGCTTTTTTCCCGTTGCGTTCGACAAGGACGACCCGCCGTGCGGGGTCGCGGATCGCGATCACGAGCCCCGGGAACCCCGCGCCGGAACCCACGTCGAGAAGCGAGGCCCGCGGGCCCAGGCGTGCGGCGAGCGCGAGCGAGGGAAGGACATGGCGGACGACGAGGCGCCCGGATTCGTTCGGACCGACAAGGCCGTAGGCCCCGCTCCAGCGGCGAAGGAGATCGAGGTAACACGCGAGGGCGTCGCGGCGGGCCGCGCTCTCGTCCTCCGGGAGGTCCGCAAACCAACGCCGGAGAAGGGCGTCTTCCCCGGGTCCGAGCCCTTCCTGCCGGGCCATCAGAAACGCACCTGGTCGCCCACGACGAGCTGGTGGCTCGGCACGCTCGGCGTGCGCACGAGAGGCCAGGCCACGGTGAAGTAGAGCACCTGGTCGTAGGCCCCACGCAGATTGCCGAGGCGGAGCCCGCCGCCGACGTCGGCGTAGACCCGGCTCCACCCTCCCGGCGCGAGGCGGCGGACCGCGCCGGTGTCGGCGTACGCGACGAACCCGATCTCGAACGTGTGCAGGAGGACGATCGAGGTCACGATGCGGTCCTCGACGCTCGCGATCCAACGCTCCGTCCCGATGCGGAAAAAGTTCGGGTAGCCCCGCAGACCGTTCGCACCCCCGAGATAGAGAAGATTTTCGGGAAACGGGTGGACTTCCCCCGCATAGGCCCCGTGCACAACGAAGGTCTGAAACGGCCACGGCTGATCGTAGAAAGTGAGGTCCGTGCGCAGGAGGCCGTTCTCGACCCGCCCGTCGTAACGCTGGCCCTCAAGCCCGAGCCGGCCGAGGAGGAGCCCGTGAGCGCCCACGCGCCAGCCGTCGCTC
>JAKAQQ010000216.1 GCA_021819635.1 Pseudomonadota bacterium | reverse complement strand
CGCGGCGGGGAGCCGCGCCGTGTCGACCGCCACCACGACCGCGCGGTAGCCGGCCGCGAGAAAGTCCTGGGCGAGCCGCGCGGTGTCTTCGCCCCAGAGAGGAAAGAGCGCCCGAAGTCCGTGGCCCGCGACGAGTCGTTCACGGTACGCGCGCACGTCGGCCAGATAAAGATCGCCGAAGGCGATGGCCCGCGTGCCGCGGGCGGCGTGGCGGGCCAGCCGCCGCCCGAAACGCTCCTCGTAGACGGCGTTGCTGCACGCCGGGGGGAGAGCCAGAAGTTCGAGGGGCGCGGCGAGCGCCCGTGCCTGGGCGCGCAGGAGGCGGTGGCGGACGCCGTGGATGCTCACCCGCCCGTAGGCGCGGGTGACGGAGGTGAGGAGGACGACGGGACGCGCGGGGCGGCGGGCGCGCAGGCGGTCCAGGGCGAGAACGCTGTCCTTGCCTCCGGAAAACGACAGGACGACGGGCTCGGTCGCGCTCACAGCTCAAAGAGCATCTGCCGCTCGCGGGCGGTGGGGGTGAAACCGCGGTCGTGGTAGTGGGCGAAGATCAGCTCGAGGAGCGTCTCGGGATCGTCGACGACCCGGTAGAGACGACGGTCTTCGGGATCGATCGCGCCGAGGGGTACGAGACGCGCGTCGATCCACTCGAGGAGCCCCCCCCAGTAGTCGCTGCCCACAAGGAGGACGGGCACACGGCGGGTTTTGCCGGTTTGGATGAGGGTGAGGATTTCGAAGCACTCGTCGAGGGTTCCGAAGCCCCCGGGGAGGACCGCGAAGGCGGCGGCGGACTGCACGAACATCACCTTGCGGGCAAAGAAATGACGGAACGCGAGCGAGATGTCCTGGTAGGCGTTGCGCGGTTCGCGCTCCGGGAGTTGGATGTTGAGGCCCACGCTCGGCGAGCGTCCGCTCTGGGCGCCGCGGCTCACGGCCTCCATGAGACCGGGGCCACCGCCCGTGACCACGGCGAAGCCGGCGTCGGAGAGCGCCCGCCCGATGCGCTCGGCGAGTCGGTAGTGCGGGTGTTCCGGGGGAATGCGGGCCGAGCCGAAGACACTCACCGACGGCCCGACGCCGGAGAGCTTCTCGAATCCCTCGACGAACTCGGCCATGATGCGGAAGATTTTCCACGCCTCCTGACCGTTGTCGGCGGTGGGCATGACCGGCCGCTTGCCGGGGGGGGAGGTGGGGTCGATCGCGACGGTCATGGGGCCTCCCGGAGCGGGGTCTTCAGGACGTGGGGGAGCGGGTGAGGCGGGCGTAGTCGGCGAGCAGCCACTTGGTGCCGACCCGTCGGAAGCGGATCTCGAGCCGGAGTCCGCCGCTGTCCCGTTCGCACGCGGTGATGGTCCCCTCGCCAAAGACCGGGTGGCGCACCCCGTCTCCGGGCCGCCAGGAGGCCCCGGTTTCGGCGGCGGGGGCGGCGAGGTCCCGGGGGGCGGGACGGGGGTCCGTGGCCCCCGTGACCTCGAGGAGATGGGACGGGATCTCGCGCAGGAAGCGCGAGGGTTGGGCCGGCAGTTCGTAGACCCGGCCGCCGCTTCTCTGCACGCGGCGACGGCGCACGCTCAGAACGAGCTCCCGGCGGGCGCGCGTGAGCCCCACGTAAAGGAGGCGCCGCTCTTCCTCGAGGGCGCGGGGATCGTCGAGCGCCCGGGCGTGGGGGAGCAGGCCCTCGTTGAGCCCGACGAGGACGACGCGATCGAACTCGAGCCCCTTGGCGGCGTGCAGGCTCATGAGCGTGATCACGCCTTCGGAGGACGCCGTCTCTTCGCGGCGGTCCTCGGTCTGGAGGAGGCAGTGGGCGAGGAAGGCGTCGAGCCGCCCGCCGCCCGAGGTGGGGAGACTTTCCCCCTCCTCCTCGGCGTGCTCGAGGAACCGGGCGCAGGCGGCGACCAGCTCTTCGAGGTTGGCGGCCCGTTCCGTCGGAGAGGCGTCCTCCGCGTCGTCCTCCCCGCCGCGCTCGCCCGCCCCGGCCTTGAGGCCGCTTTCCTCGACGACCCTCGCCACGAGTTCGGGGAGAGGCAGGGACTCGAGGCCGGCGCGCAGGCGCTCGAGAAGATCGAGAAACCCGCCGAGCGCCCGGCGGGCCCGGGCGGGTTCGGCGGGATCGGCGACGTAGGCGAGCGCCGCCCGCATCCGTCCCCCGCCCGCCGCCGCCCGGGTCTCGAGGGCGGCCAGGGTGCGTTCGCCCACCCCGCGGCTCGGCCGGTTGACGGCGCGCACGAAAGCGAGGTCGTCGTCCGGGTGACGCAGAAGACGCAGGTAGGCCAGGGCGTCCTTGATCTCGGCGCGCTGGAAGAAGCGCACGGCGCCCACCAGACGGTAGGGGAGACCGCGGGCGAGGAGCGCCTCCTCGAGGGGGCGGGACTGGGCGTTGATCCGGTAGAGGACGGCGGCGGGGACCGCCGCCTCCCGCCGGCGGGCCTCGAGCCAGTCGGTGACCCAACGCGCCTCGTCCTCTTCGTTGTCGGCGAGGTAGAGGGCGAGCGGTCCGCCCGAGCGGTCTTCGCTCCACAACCGCTTGCCCAGCCGCGCGCGGTTCTGGGCGATGACCGCGTTGGCGGCGTCGAGAATGATCTGGTGCGAGCGGTAGTTGCGCTCGAGGCGGACGAGCCGTGTGCCGGGCACATCGTCGAGGAAACGCTGGAGGTGTTCGGGGTGCGCTCCCCGCCAACCGTAGATCGCCTGATCGTCGTCGCCCACGGCGAGGGGGAGGGGGCCGCCGGGGCGCACGAGGGCGAGCAGCCAACGGTACTGGACGGTGTTGCTGTCCTGGAACTCGTCGACGAAGACG
>JAKAQQ010000215.1 GCA_021819635.1 Pseudomonadota bacterium | reverse complement strand
CTCGCCGGGGTCGAGCCGCCAGCGCTCGACGAGCCCGGGCTCGTCGAGGAGGGCGAGGAAACGTTCGGCGGCGCGGAGATCGGGCTCGGCATCGAGGAGCGCGGGGCCGCCGAGCGCGACCCAGGTGGCCTCGACCCCGCGGCGGAGCCCGTGGCGGGCGAGAAGGCCGACGCCGCGGGCGAGGACCGGGGCGACCCCGGCGAGGAGCGCGACCTCCGCCTCCCCGAGGCCCGCGGACGGGGGGGCTTCGGTCAACAGGCGGATCCCGGGCGGGGCCTCGCCGTCGGCCAGGGCGGACAGGGCGGCGTTGCCAAGCCCGCACCAGGGGGCGCGGAGGACCGCGAACCACGCGCGGCGGTCGGCGGGATGGAGCAGGGCCTCGGTGAGCGCGAGGAGATCCTCGACGGCGGGGACGGCGGCGAGGGCGACGATGTCGACGAGCCGGGGACGCACGCCCCGGGCGCGGAGCGCCTCGACGATCGCCGGGGCCTGACGGCGGGTCCGCAGGAGGATCGCCCGCCGTCCGGACGCGGCTTCTTCTCCGGCCAGAAGCTCCGCAAGCCGCGCCGCTTCGCCCTCCTTGGCCACGGCGTGGACGCGCACGCCCGCGGACGGATCGGCGGGGCGGGCGGCGGCGGCACGCACGAAACACACCGCCCCCCGACCCGGATCGTCGCGCGGGGGGAAGACGCGCGCGAAGCGGTTCACCCAGTCGACGAGGGCGGGGGCGGCGCGGAAGTTGCGGTGCAGCACCAGGGACTCGAGCGGGAGGTCCCCGAGCCGTCCGCGGCGACGCACGTCGAGGAAGACGGCGACGTCCGCCTGGCGGAAACGGTAGATCGACTGCATCGGATCGCCGACGGCGAAAAAACTGCGTCCGTCGTCCGGGATCCACCCGCGGACGAGGCGGGCAAGAAAGGCGTAGTGGGTGAGGCTCGTGTCCTGGAACTCGTCGACCAGGAGGTGACGGATGCGGTAGTCGAGCGCCAGCTGGAGGTCGGTCGGAGCCTCGTCCTCCCCGAGGGCGTCGTGGGCCAGACGGGTGATCTCGGCAAAGTCGACGCGCCGCTCGCGGCGGAACACCGTCCCGAGGTGCCCGACGGCGCGCGCGAGGGCGACGAGGAGCGCCAGGAGAAGCGTCCACTCCTCCTCGCCGAGGCCGGGATCGGGAAGGCGCGGAATCTCGGCGAGCCACGGCGGCGGCGGGGTCTCTTCCTCCGGCACAAAGGCCGCGCGCAGGCGCTCCCAGGCGTCCCGCCAGTCCTGGCGGCGGGCGGTGTCGGGCGGGATCCCCAAGGCCTTGAGGGCGTGCCCGCCGCTCCGCGGGGCGTACCAGCGGCCGTCCTTCGTGAGGAGGCTCCGGGCCAGAATCCGGAGGCGCGCAAGGCGGGCCTCCAGGTCGGGCCCGGCCCGGGCGCCGAACCGCGCGAGCCAGTCCGCGGCCTCCTCCCGCCCGCCCGGAGGCTCTCCGGCCGCCGCAGAGCGCGCCTCGAGAAACGCCCTCCAGGCGCTCTCGAGACGCCCCCGGTCCGCGCCGGCGGCGACGAGCGGCAACCACTGTTCGCGCCGGGCCAACATGCGCTCGACGAGGTCGAGGAACCGACCGGGGTCGTCGAGGTGGAGCAGCAGCGTCCGCACGGCCCAGGCGGCCTCGCCGCCCGCGTCGAGATCCTCGAGGAGGAGACGCGCGGCGGCCCGGTACATCGACCCGGCTTCCTCGGTGGGCGTCAGGAGCGCCCCCGCGGCGGTCCGGTGGGGCAGACGGCGCACGATGCCGAGGGCGAGCTGATCGATCGTGTGGATCCTGAGCCGCAGGGGAAGTTCGGCTTCGTCCCAGCCCCGCCGCCGGGCGTGGTCGTGGACCCGGGCGGCGAGCTCGGGGAGATCCCCTTCTCCGCCCGCCGCGTGGGCCGGCGCGGCGGCGAGCGCGTCGAGGACCCGCTGGCCCATCTCGCCGGCGGCTTTGCGCGTGAAGGTGAGTGCGACGATTTCTTCCGGATGCTCGACGGTGGCAAGAAGCGCGAGGTAGCGGGCGGCGAGGAGCGTCGGCTTGCCCGAACCGGCCGGCGCCTGCACGAGAAACGAGCCCTGGGGCTCGAGGGCGCGGCGGCGGGCGCGGGCGTCCTCGTCGAGGAGACGGGCGGAGACTTCGGTCGCTCCCTCCGCGCCGTTCACGGCGGATCCGGCGCGGCCGTCTCCGCCGCGGCGAGGAGGGAATTCCTCCGGCAGAGGATCGGAAGGGAGCAGCCGCGGCAGGTCTGTTCGCCCCGCCTCGGAGCAAGGATGGCCGTCCCCGTGCGGATCTCCTCAAGGAGCCGGCCGAGCAACGTCCGCCAGAGGGCACGGCGTCCCGTCCAGTCCGCCTCGGCGGTGTAGCCCGCCGTCCCCGCCCAGGCCGTTCCCTCCGCCCCGAGGAGGCGGCTCTCGACGCGTCTTCCCGCACCGGCAAAGACGACGTAACCCACGGCGGCGACCTCGTGCTGGGCGAGGGCGTAGAGCCAGAGCTGCGGCTGCGGGTCCTCGCCGTCGGGGTCGAACCGGCCGCGGTCGACGACCCGCGTCGTCTTGTAATCCAGGACGACCCCGCGGCCGTCTTCCCCGCGGTCGATGCGGTCGCTGCGGAGGCGCAGTTCGAGACCGCGGTCGGCGTAGAGGGCCTCGACCTCGGCTTCCCAGACGCGGCGGCCGCCGACCTTCTCCTCAAGCTCGAGCCAGGCGCAGAGCAGGCGTTCGAGGCGCGCGACCTCGACCTCCGCGAGCCCCGGGCCGAGCGCGGGCTCGTCGGCCCGGGCGGCGAGCGATCGG